>QZKB01000076.1 GCA_003599415.1 Ignavibacteriales bacterium
ATTTCCACAAACTAACGCCATTCCTCCTTTTGAAATAGAATCAGATAGTGCAATTGAGTGACTAACAATTTTCCCATTTACCTTAAATGAAACTTATTGATCGATTTTATCTAAAAACTATAATTGAGATAATGGAAACTTGTAAAGATTCATTAGAGCATAAAGTTGAAACTGCTATTGAATTAAACCAAAGAACCAATGAAACCAAAATAAAATACTTATTAACATTTTAGAAAAATGTATAATCAGATAGCAGAAATAAAATCACGAATAACTTTTAACTATTTGTTGAATAGGATAGGGATAAAAATATTTCCTGGTAATTTTATCCTTAGTATTTACAAAGAAGAAAAAACACCTTCATTAAAAATTTATCCTGTTTCGAATTCCTTTTATTGTTTTGCTACTAATAAAGGCGGGGACATTATAAAATTTTACGCTGATTATTTTAACCTTGAACAGAAACAAGCTATTAAAGAACTTGCTTCAATTTGTGGAATAAATTCAGATCATAATGTTTTTCATTACAGAAAAGAACCTACTGAAGCAACATCTTTAAAAGTATGTTATAACCTTTTAGATAGTGAAAAAGAATTATTTGAAGAAAGGGCTTCAGTCTTAGAATTTGAAAGTCATATAAACAAACCTGAAGCTGAAGCTATTTCTATTATTGAAATATTAAATAGACGTAGATCAATACAAAGAAAAATCTTTAATGCTATTTACGAATATTGTATCCGGAAAGGTATTGATGAAAGAGCATATAAGTATTTAACATCAAAAGAACGTGGACTTACTGAAGAAAGCATAAAGCAATTTAAATTATTCTCTATCCACAGCGTAAGAGAAACTATAGAATATTTAAGAGATAACTTTTATAGAGATGAAATTATTATTTCCGGTCTATTCTCTAAGAAATATTTTCTTTTTACTAAGCATAGAATAATAATTCCTTATATAGAAAATAATGAAATAGCTTATTTAAGAGGGCGTTATTTCTTTGAGGGTGAAACAAAACCAGTAAAAACTGGTAAATATATTTCCTGTAATAACTGGAGTTTAACACTTTCTCCAAAAAGGTTTTTTAATATCGATTTACTTACCAGGTTAAAACCTTTTGATTCTTTGCTGATAACTGAAGGGGAATTCGATTGTATTATAACACAGCAGAATAGTATAAATTCTATAGCTATTGCGGGCGTTTCAAACTTTCCAAAGAATCAAATTGATTTAGTTAAATATTATGATTTGTACTTAGCCTTAGATAACGATATAGCGGGTGAAAAAGCATTAGAAGAAATTACTTCTCTATTTGATAAGCCAATTAAAGCAATAAAATTAAAACACCATAAAGATTTGACAGAGTTGTTAAATGAAAAAAATTGAAAATGTATTTCCGATAGATAAAGTGAATATTGAAAAATTGAATTCATCAAAGGATAGTGAAATTCATTTTAATATTTCTACACTTCATAATACTAACTTCAAAAAAATTATTGAATACTTAGATTCAATTTCTATTAGTCCTATCGAATATTTAATAGCTGGTACATTAGCAGCGTTAAGCGGAGCTGTAGGTAAAAATGTTTTTTTTGATATAACTAAATCAATAAGAGTTTATTTGAATACCTGGGTTATTCTCATAGGCAAATCAACAATAATGAAAAAGACTACAGCCATTAATTATTGCAAAGAAGATTTACAGCGAATAGAAAATAAATCTTATTCGGATTTTAAGAAAAGATTAGATGAATATGAAAAAGATATCATTGATTCAAAAGAGAATAAAAAGAAGATCACAGCTATAAAACCAGTAAGAGAATATAATTTAATTCCGCAAGACGCAACTATAGAAAGTTTATGCAATATACTTTCGGTATCTAAAAGAGGGCTTTTAATTCATAGTGAGTTTGGTTCTTTTCTTAGTCAATTTAATAAAAGCTATAATGCTGATGGAAAACAATTCTTTACTAATTTATTTGATGTTCCTGAATCTTATGAGATAAGCAGAGTAACAAAAGAAAATACAGTTTTAGAACGTCCCTTCCTTTCAATATTAGCAGCAAGTACAATAGATTGGGTAAAGGAATTTAGCAGCGAAACGGATTTAAGAAGTGGTTTCTTTGCAAGGTTTCTTTATGTAATAAGGAATATTCCGGATAAAGAATATATACCACTTCTAAAATTAAAGGAACTAACTAAGCAATCAGAAAACTATATTGATACAAGAGGGATATTTGATTTTCTTGTAAATATTTCTGAAGAAATATCCTTAGATATTAAAAAAGATGCTGCTGATATTTTTATTCAGTATGATATAAATAGTTATAAGGAACTGCTTAATTCAGATAATGAAAATGAGGTGTCGTTTAAAGCAAGATTGTTAATCCATACGTTAAAATTTGCCGGTTTAATTGCCTTAACTAATAGACAGTTTATTATATCAAAAGAGAATATTCAGGATGCAATAAACCTAAGTGAAAACCTTTTCAAACCTAATATAGAAAAACTTTTAAACAGCGAATTAAAGCAAGATGAATTTACCAGGAAACAAGATCACGTTATACGAATTATTAAAAACAGAGGCGGGCAATTAAGCAGATCGGATTTATTAAATAACACCGGTTACAAAGCAAAAGAATTAGATGAAATAATTTCTAATCTTATACAAAAAGAAAAGATAGAAGAAACCTATCTGGAGAATCCTAAGAACAAAAAGAAAGCTAAATGTTATCGGATAAAGTGATTTCTTTAAATGGACTTGCTTTTTATCCTTTCTTCTAAATAATCAACTCTTAGCTTATCTAATGAATAAATTCGGGGTAAATTATATTTAATCTCATACTTTTATAAACAATATTTTCTTTAGAGTTGTTAAGATATTAAGGCAACATTAAGATTAACTTCACCTTAACACCTTCAAGCTATTTCCTTTATTTTTCTTTTATATTATTATTTTTTAATTATTATTTAAAGATATTAAGTTGTTAAGGTACTTCCTGGAGCTTTCTAAATACGGGGCGGTTCGACTGCCACAAGTTCACTATTTATTTAATAAAAACTTTCTATTTCGTTTCGTTTTGATAAGTAATTTATTGAGAAAGAATATTGACAATGAAAAATTTTAAAATTAATTTGTAATTGAAAAGCATAAAATAATCTTTAGCAGCAAAAAAAATGTTTGAAAGAGCCGGTTAGATTTTTAGGGTTAAGATTATCCCTATGCTTTTCAATAACTGGCTTTTTCATTTTAAAAGATTTAATATCTGATAGTAGGTACTAAAGTAGGTACACGTTTTTAGATAATAAGCGGGTTTATTAAAAAATGCCACAAATAAAAAAGCCTTAAAACAATTTGCTTTAAGGCTTTCTTAGAGCTGGCGGGCGGACTTGAACCGTCGACCTGCTGATTACAAGTCAGCTGCTCTACCAACTGAGCTACGCCAGCATTTATTTCAATTTTTTATTCGACCTGCTGATTATCCCGACCAAGTCGGGACTGCTCTACCTCAGCCTATGGGGGATGAGCTACGCCAGCATTCAAAATTGACGCCGAAAATTTACCGATTTTTTTGTTCGCAGGCAAGTTTAGTTTTATTCCATTATTCATGAAAAATATGCTCAGATTCATTTTTCTTGTTCATAAAGATTTGAATTTGAGTTGTTATTAAAACAATCTATTTTTGTAATAACAATTTCCACCCGAACAAATTATGAACAACAGCGAAATAAAATATTATCAATCATTATTAGATAAAAAACACCGGAAAGAAGAAAAGAAATTTCTTGCTGAGGGGAAAAGACTTGTCCTTGAAGGAATAGAAAGTAATTCAGAATGCGAAATTATAATTTTTTCGAAAGAATTTGCTGATTCACACCAGGATATTTACGATTTCCTGAATAAAAAGGAATTAAGAATTGAAATTCTAAAGCAAGATCAATATAGAAAGCTCACTGAAACCAAAACATCACAGGGAATTATTGCAGCTTTCAAATATGATACATTAAATAACCTTGAAAAACTTGACCAAAATCTGATTATTGCTCTCGAAAATATATCTGACCCGGGTAACTTAGGTACAATAATAAGGAATTGTGACTGGTTCGGAATAAAGGAAATAATGCTTGGTGAAAATTGTGCAGAACTTTATAATCCAAAGGTTATCAGATCGACTATGGGATCTGTTTTTCATATAAAATTTTTTAACTCCCGCAATCTTATAAGCGATTTAATTCATCTTAAAGGAAAGGGATATAAAATTGTTTGCACAGATATGGATGGTGAGAATATTTATAATTTTCGAAAGCATGTAAAATCAATTATACTTTTTTCAAGTGAAGCAACTGGTCCTTCAAAAGAGTTATTAGATATAACCGATTCTAAAATAACTATTCCCAAATTTGGTCAGGCTGAATCCTTAAATGTTGCAAGCGCATCAGCGGTTACTTTAGCTGAACTTCTGAAAACCAAATAGGTATGGATTAATTTTTAGCCTGTATTTGAGCAGGATTTTTGTATATTTGGCTAAAGGTTTTTCTATTCATCGCTGATATTAACCGTTCACCGAAAATCTTTTAAAAATAGTTCTTATTTACAGAATCTTTTTCCCTGGTTTACAGTATAAGCGATAATTATCTGATGATTTATTTCGTTTTTCTCTTAAAGAAAGTTGTAACTTCCTGAGATATTTGATATCTAAATTATAAACGTTGATTTTCCGGTTAATCTTATTTTGTAAGTTTTAATATCTAACTTAGTTTAAGGCAATAAAAGACATAATGATATCCAAAGTAGAAAAAAGAAAGAATTCTGTGTACTGCAAAAATTGCAAAACAGTTCCTGCCGAAGTTTGGATATTGAAATATGACTCAGGTAAGTTTTCGAAAGAACTGCACGTTTGCCCTACCTGTAATGAAGTAATAAAAATAACCGAAAAGGAATTAACGGGTGAAGAAGATATTTCATTAGTTACAAAATAAATTAGTTTACTTTAGTCCTTTTTACTCAACTTCACATTTTTATAACTTATATCCAACTTTTATATTCAGATCAAACTGATTGAATCCTCCGATACGCGGAGCTGAATTTCCGGATGTGTTAAGTATACTTGTAAATGCCACTTCCGGAGCAATAATGATAGGTTCTAAATATCTTAGTGCCGCTCCAACAGCTAAATGTATTGTTGATTTATATTCATATCTTGGATTAGCTTGATCGACATTTGGTTTGTAACGGATTATACCAAGACCTCCCTGGACGAATAACGGCTTGAAAAATTCTAATGGATGATACCTGTAATGTGAACCAAGAAAAATTGTCTCGTATTTTAAATTATAAACTTCGTTTGAATGAAAGTAAACTTTCAAATGGTATGGGTTATATGTGAACGTTGATATTAAAGAATTTCTGTCATTGAAGTAAAAAGCCGCTTCAACATTATAGTTTAAATTATCAGGTTGTTTGACAGAGTAAAAGGGGCTGTTGGTTTCTTTATATCTTCCGATTCTTATAGTTTGTCCTACACCTAAAGAAATTACAATATTTTTTAAACCAGCAGTCGATTCAGCATTTTTTAATTTGCCGGAGAAAACGGATTCATTTAATCCCAGGGTAAACTGAAATGATTCCATTGGAAAATTTAAAAAACTTCTTACAAAATTAGTGTTATGAACTAAGTGCCAGATTCCTGTATAACCCGCTGTAAATCTAATACCACGATATTCCAATCCATAGTTTACACCGTGTGTGAAAAATCCTGATGATGTATGTTTTATTCCGCCTGAGTGATCACCCACATAATATTCCTGTAAGAATGAAAATCCTTTTCCCAGATCCAATGGTTTCCACTCGTAAGCCAAACCGAAATGTAAGTCGGCATCTTCCGGAAAGTCTTCCCAATCAGAAATCAGAGCGCTGAAAGATGACTCAGGATCTTTAACAAATGAAGAATCGCCGATATAACCTCTTTCCTGCTTAACTAAATATTTGGAAATAGCAGCCTGCAGCCCCAAAGAGAAATAATCATTTTCAAACGGAGAATAATAAATTCCAAGGTTCAATGCAGAAGGTGATGGATCAAGTGAAGAGCTTTTTGGTCCGACAACCGGTTTGTACTCATACTTAACCGCTGTACTGAGATTTGTTAAAGAAAAACCAAGTGTAAACTTTTTATCAAATGCGTTTGGTGTGTAGTTTAAACCTGCACTTACAAAGAGATGATTGTTTGTTACTCTGCCAATATTAGATGTTGCATATGTAAACTGAGCGCCTGCTGCAAACTCATCAGAAAAGCTTCTTGCATAACCAATAGAAAAACTTCGTTCGTATGCTGAATATTTATCAATCGCGGCTGGACTTTCGGGACCTGTAATAATAAATTCTCCCATGCTTCTATTCAAATATTCTATTCCAAAATAACCTATTCCTTCAAAATTTTTATAAATGGATACGCTGTTCACCGGTAATTGCATTTTCATTATTGCAAATTGCCTGTGGTAAAATGAAATAACAGGCTGCTCTGTGTAAATAAGATTGGCAGGATTATATACCAGTGCACCATCACTTTTATGGAGTGCAACAGAATTTTGTCCCATACCCATCGAGGAAATTGATCGTGGATACCCAAGGAATTCCATTGCTGCTTGCTGTGAGTAATAAACAGAGGAAAATAGAATGAGCAATAAAAATGAAGTAAGATTAAAAATATTTTTCATGCTGCCGCTCCCGATAAAACCTTTTTAGAATCAACGGGACAATTTTATATTTTTCCCCTGGAATTAACAAGCGAAAAATTACTTCTAACTGATTTAGTAAAGATTAAAATCTTTATCCGAGTTTATCTTTAATCTTAGCGGCGTATCTTCTGCTCATAACAAAGGGTTTTGGAATTCCTTTGATATAAATTCTGTAAGAATAGTTAAACCATTCTTCAATGTTCTGTATCTGCTCAATATTTATAATTGTTGAACGGTGAATGCGAGTGAAATAATTATCAGGCAATCGCAGTTCCCATTCTCTCATTGTTTTGCTGGTTATACCCTTATGTCCATCGGTAGTGTGAATTTCAGTATAATCTGCTGCTGCCGAAATTACAAGTATAGAATTAATTTTAAGAAATTTATGCTTGTTGTTTATCATAAGAAAGATCACATCATCATACAATAATTTTCTTACGCTTTCATCATCTTCTTCAACAGGTACATCTTCAAATCTGTCAAGTGTGTGGGCTAACCGCTCAGGATTTACAGGTTTTAACAAATAATCCTTTGCATTTACCTCGAATGCACGGATTGCGTATTTATCATACGCAGTTACAAAGATTATATGCGGAGTATATTCCAGCTTTTCAAGTAAGTCAAATCCGGTTTCACCAGGTAATTGAATGTCTAAAAAGATTATTCCGGGTCTAAGCCTGTTGGCTGCTTCAGCAGCAGTTGCAACACTGTCGGCTTCTGCGACAACTTCAGCGCCTTCGAATTTTTCAAGCACGGCTTTAAGATCCTTTCGCGCTAATTCTTCATCATCAACTATTAACGCTTTGAATTTCTTTAGCATTTCTTTTAACCAATTCTTTTTTAAAACGGATTTTAATTTCAACAGATTCAGGTTGCTTCTTTATCTCGAATGTATAATTTCCATGGTAAGAGAATTCAAGGCGCTTTTTTACATTTTCCAATCCTTTTCTTGTTCCATCACTTTTTAGCTGGCTATCTTCATCTAACCACCGGCCGGTATTACTTACGGTAATCTGAAGTGCGTCATCTTCCACATCAGCTTTTAGATTTAGTTTAAGTGGGCGTGGACTTGTTTGCATTCCATGCTTAATTGCATTTTCAACTAAAGGGTGAATAAGAAAAATTGGAATTGGGTAATCTTCGGCAAGAGGATCAATTTCAAAGTTAATAACAAGCTTATCGCCGAATCTTACCTTTTCGATATCAAGATAATTCCGGATAATCTCAACTTCCTTAAATAATGGCACTTCATATTCATTCTCATAGGAAAGTGAGTACCGTAAAAACTCTGAGACCTTTGTTATCATTTCTTCAGCTTTTCCGCCATCAAATCTTACCAACGCTCTTATTGAGCTAAGTGTATTAAACAGGAAATGAGGATTGAGCTGGTACCTTAACATCTCAATTTGTGCATTCTGTGCCAGTAATCTTTCTTTTTCGGCTCTTCGCTTTTGAACGTTGTATTCTTCCCAGATTTTAAATGCAAAGTATAATGCGCTCCAGATAAAGTAAGGATAAGCGTGTGACCAAACAAAGCGCACCAGGTAATTTAGATTTTTTATTAGCATTAGGTGTTTGAACCCACTGAAAGCATAAGAAACAAGCAGCCCGGAAAAGAGGAAAAGGAATCCGCAGATAGTAGAGTAAATAAGAGCAGTTGTTATAAGTAACCAGATTGGGTATTTATGAACCTGGTACCGCTTGTAAATAAATCTGAGTAATAGTGAGAAAAGCAATCCGAATAAAATCGAAATGGTAATATCAGTCAGTTCAATTATATCATATATTGCATTCGGATATGCGAATAATGTAATAAACCAATGAACTAACCAGAAAGCAAACTGGAAGAGCCAGAACATCAAACGTCTGTTCTTCCTGCTGAATATTTCCTTTGAATTTTCTAAAAGCATCACTGCTAATTTATAACATTTTTTTCTTGAAATATACTTTAAAGAATTCAAATCACTTTAAATAATTGAATGAGCGGCAATAAATGCCGGTGAATGGCAATTCAGAACGAAACTTACCTTACAGTCGCCAAGTCTTAACAACAGTAGTTCAGCCTGTTTTATGCTGCCAGACATTATGGATATAAGGAGTGTATCTTTAATGATTAATTCCGGGAGGTAATTATGAAAAGGTTAATGCTTTCTGTTTTTATATTTTGCACAGTTGTTAGTTCATCTAAGGGTAGTGAGATTTATAACGATCTTAAACCAGGCAAGTATGATGTCGGTTTGAAAATTATTGATACTGTTGATGAAACAAGACTCTATCCGTTATCAGGTTTGCAGGAAGAAAATCCAAGGCCGGTTAAGATGTACGTCTGGTATCCTGCCAAAGCAATGTACTCTGATTGCAGATTATCTGTTAAATGTTATATGAAATATCTTGCCACTGATTTGAAGATAAAAGCAGAAAATTACGAACAGATTATTGATGCTCTGAAAAATGATTTCAGCTTATTCAAAGATCAGGATAAAAAATATCTGCAACTGTTAAGTCTTAAGGAAACAAATGCAATTTTAAATGCTTTGCCGTTGGATGATACTTTCCCGGCAATAATTTTAGGAAATGGAAATAAATATGGCTCTGCAGTTTCAAATTTTTCTTTGTGTGAAAATTTAGCAAGTAACGGATATGTGGTTGTTAGTTTCCCGGCTGTAGGTACTAGTTCGCTTCAGGCGGAAGATAATCTTGAGGATATTGAAACACTGGTGCAGGATTTAAATTTTATTCTGGATGAGGTTAAACAACTCCCAAATGTTAATCCGGGTAAAATTGGTTTACTTGGTTTTGATATGTGCGGCTTTGCATCTTTTCTGCTTCAGATGCGCAACAACAGCATTGATGCTATGGTTTGTATATCAAATGAAAACACCTATACAAAATGTTCGCAATTATTAAAGGAAGTGCCGGGTTATGGACCAGAAACGCTCTTTATACCAATGCTTCATTTTACAATATATGAAAACGGAAATTTTTCAAATAGATCGAATGAAACTATCTCTGTAATTAAAACTTCTGATAAGGTGGACAGGTACCTTGTAAAGCTTAATAATTTTCCTGGTTCAGCTTATACTTCTTTCAACCTTCTTGGCATTACTGATGAGAAGTTTCATGCTTCAGAAGTTCAGGAAAATTACAAGAGCTTGTGCAGGTACACTCTTTCGTTTCTCAATTCTTATTTGAAGAATGACGAAAAAAGTAAAAACTATTTATTAAGTGAAACAGATAGAACGGAAAAGCAATCCGGCAACGTCCGGATAAAATATCTTCCGGCAAAAGAATTGTAGTATTTATTCAGTGTCGTCATAAATAAAATTAAAAATGGATAAATGATTCAAAAGGAGATTAGATTGAACAGTCTATTTACGTTTTCGAAATCAATCTTTCTCAATCTGTTTTATTGAGTAAATATTAATTTTATTAATGTACTTTTCTTAACGTAAGAAAAGTACCAAAAGAAACATGCACTATAAAAGAAATTCTAAAATTATCTTTCGTTCCGTTACAGAAAAAGAACTCCTCCGGCTAATGCCGGACTCAAACAACTTTTTCTGTTTAACACTTCACTTCGGATAATTTCTTAACGAATTTCTTTTAATGTGCCTGACTTTCATAAAAATATTTTGAACGGAAATAACTTTATTATCTCTTTATGAATCAAAACAGAAGCTGGAAAACCGAAATTGTTATTTTACTGATTGCTTTGATTATCCTTCTTTTCAGTTCATTGGTAAAATGTTCAGAAAGAGATAAAAATAAAATAAAGAGTAATTTAACTGTTGCAACTTATGCTACAAATTCTCTTCAGGTTAAACAAGTAAAGATTCTTGTCAATAGTATTCGTAAATTCGGGGGTAGTTATGCTGATTCACCAATCTATATTCTGCTTAACGATACTATAAACATTTCAGTTTTGGATTTCATTGATTCCAATGTTCATTTGTTGTCTGTAGAGTTAGATAGTCTGATTCTGAATTATCCGCTTGCAATAAAAGCATTTGCTGCATCCAATATTGAAAAATTAGTCTGGGATAAAACAAGTACACTTGCCTGGTTCGATCCTGAAACAATTGTACTGGGTCCGTTGGATGAGCTTTATTTAAATGATAAATATTCAGCAGCGGTTAAACCTGTATTTCTTCAAAATAAAATAGGGTTGCTTCCTGATGAAGAACCGAATTTGTTCTGGTCATCAATTTATAAAGCGACAGGATTGAAGGTAAAAGAAATTCCGGTTGTTGAAACAATTGGAGATGAAAAGAAAATAAGAGCATACTTTAATTGTGAAATATTTTCTGTCGATCCCGGGCTTGGAATATTCAGGGAGTGGTCTAGAATACTTCTTAATCTTCTTAAAGACAGTACATACCAGAGTAATGCCTGCAGTGGTTTTCTCCAGCAGTTGTTTCTTCATCAGGCTGTGTTAAGCGCAGTAATTGTTAGTAAAGTTCAAAAAGATAAAATTCACTGGCTGCCGTTATCCTGTGGCTATCCCTTTAATCTTCATACAAGGCTACCCGCAAATAAAAAAGCAAAATTACTTGACTCGCTTTCATGTGTAATCCTGGAAAATGTTTGGATTAAGAATCCAAACTGGATGGATGAAATAAATATTAACGAACCATTAAAAAGTTGGATCCTGAAAGAATATTCCGAATTCATTAAAAATAAATAATCAATAAATTTCACAAGAGGAGGTCTAAAGTGAAAAAAGTTTTTGGAATTTTACTTATTGTCATTTCAATTACTTCCTTTGCACAGGAGACTCAAAAAAATAAAATTGATTCATCTGCGATAATACAAACCGCACTTGATTACGCAGAAGGATTTTATTCCGGTGATGCTGCAAGAATGGAAAGAGCAATTCATCCTGATTTGAATAAGGTTAATCCAAGAACATTGCAGCAAAGCGGAAGAACTATACTGGCATATAACACGTATTCCGGGCTGCTTGAAAATACAAGGGCAAAGGTTGGGCTGCTTGATGAAAACAAAAGAAATATATCGGTTAAAATTCTTGATGTAAATAATGATCTCGCAAATGTGAAATTAACCTCAGAGAATTTTTGTGATTATCTTCAGATGATTAAAATTGATGACCAATGGAAAATTGTGAATGTGCTCTGGACTAACGGAATTTCAAATCCGCGAATAAAAGTTTTTAAACCTGCAGATGAAAAAGATGCAATAGTAAAATCTGCAAGTATGTTTATCGAAGGTATTATTTCAGGTGATTCTAAAAGAGTAGAGATGATTGCCGATCCTGAATTTAACAGGGTAACCTACAACAAGGTACCTCAGACAGGAAAGACCGTAATAAGAAGAATAAGGTTTGACGCAATAGTTGAGAATACTTTTGCGCGAATCGGAAAGTTCGATGAATCATCAAGAGATTTTCAACTTGAAGTGCTTGATATTATGGACGGACTTGCCATTGTTAAAGTAGAGACAATCAATCAACTTGAATTTTTGCAGATGTATAAGAATGGTAATGAATGGAAAGTACTTAATACTGTAAATATAGCAAGACCGGATCTAACACTTGCTCCGTTGTTACCAGCTATTGTTGGTGAACCAATGCCTGATTTTACTTTGCCGGTTTATGGCGGAGGGGAATTTACACTTTCAAAATATAAAGGGAAAAATGTTTTACTTATGTTTCCACGTGGCTGGGTTGTTAATTCCTGGTGTACATACTGTCCATACCAGTATTTGGAATTAGGTGAATTGCAGAAAGAAAAAAACATTAGAAAAAAATATGATCTGGAAATTGCATTCGTTCTTCCTTATGATAATGAAAAAATTGCGGACTGGTTCGATAAACTTCCGGATGTATTGAATACACTGGAAACAGTTAAAAATCCTCCTGCTCAGGGGAATCCTATTCAGGTTGAATATGGTAACTGGGCCAAACAACATTTCCCCAAAAAGTTTGAAGTTAAAAAAGGCGAAATTCCAAATGATATTCCTGTAATTATTGATGCAGATAGAAAGCTATCAAATCAATTAAAGCTGTTTACAAAGTTTTGGGATGGGGTGACCTCCGATCAGAATATCGCTTCTGTTTTCTTAATCGATAAGAATGGAATTCTTCAATTCAAATATTTAGGACAGATGACCGAAGACAGACCAAGTACAGAATATATCCTGGATTTTTTAAAGAGGATGGATTAACGTATAATTGAGGAGTAAGTTTCTTGCTCCTCAATATTCTATTAGTCGGTTTGATGAATTGAATTCTGTCTTGTTATTCCAAAGATAATTATGAATAACCTTAAAAATGAATTTTCAATCCTATCAATGAATAAAGAAATTTGCAAGAAAAAAATCATAATCTGAAAAATAATTTTCCACCTGAATCAAATAATATGCTGATATTGCATTTGAAAAATCTATTTATACCAAAGGCAATAATCATGTTTGTAATTAGAACAGAAACTGACAAACAAAAACTCATCAGCATATTCTTTTCTATTCTTGCAGTGCTACTATTTTCTTCATGTAATGATAACCCAAGTGAACCAGTTAACCAGAACTATGTATGGGAAATATCATCTCCTGAAGCCGAAGGAATGGACAGCCAAAGGATTGATTCGGCTTTTATTCACTCAAAAAATCTGGGTTATGTTGATGGCTTGCTGATTATACGAAACGGAAAGATTGTAGCAGAAAAATATTTTAACGGTTATGACCAGAATACCGCCCACAATGTAAAATCTGTTTCTAAAAGTTTTTTATCCGCTATTGTTGGATTAGCATTACGTGAAAGTTATTTAAGTAGTCTTGATTTAAAGGTACTGGATTATTTCCCCGAATATGTTTACCAGGGAATTGATGAGAGAAAAAAAGATGTAACAATTAAACACCTGATGACGATGAGAATGGGCATTGATACGGAAGAAAATAATTTGCTTGATGTACTTAATACTTCTAACTGGATAAAAACTACAATTGAACTTCCCTTGTTATCTGCTCCGGGTGAAAAATTCAGGTATAATACTTTAGAAACTCATCTCTTGTCTGCAATCTTATCAAAAGAGATTAAAATGGATTTGTTAGAGTTTGCAAGAAAATACCTTTTCGAACCAATGGGTATTACTATTCATAACTGGATGAAGGATCCGCAGGGATATTACTTCGGTGGAAGTGAGATGTATTTTACTCCAAGAAATATGGCTGTGCTTGGATATCTGTATCTTAACAAAGGTAAACTTAATGGAAAGCAAATCGTTCCATCTGAATGGGTCGATTTATCACTTACTAAAACATGGGAAAAAGATTCTAAAGAGTGGGGAGTATTGAAAGACTATAATTATGGTTACCTGTGGTGGTTTGGAAAAATAAATGGTTACAATATGTTCTGGGCGCTTGGATACGGTGGACAAACAGTATTGACATTTCCCGATCTGAACTTAATTGTAGTTACTACTGCCGGTTATGATATTGGATGGGATGTTGACCAGGAAAGACCAATTCTTGAAATCGTTTCTAAGTATGTACTGCCGGCAATTAAAAAATAAAATTCAAACGCGATTACACAAATATTAAAAAGATAAAATTTCACATTATTATTCCGGAGAAATTAATGGCTAACAAAAAATTCTTAAGTATCGGACTTTTATCTCTCTCAGTTCTTTCAACTGAATTATTCTGGACAAGATTATTCTCGGCTGAATTCTATTACACTTTTGCTTTTCTGATTCTTTCGCTTGCTGTACTTGGATTAGGTTTGGGTGCACTATTCCTTAAGCTGTTTCCAAAACTTAACAAACCGGTATTGCTTCCAATATGGTTATCCTTAACCGGATTGATGATTCTTATTGCTGTTCCCATAGTTTTTAATCTTAACCTGGATTTCTCAAAATTAATTTCGGAAGCAGGACAAATAACAAAACTTATTGCTGCAATCCTGCTTTTAGGTTCAGGTTTTTTCTTCGGAGGAATTTCAATCGCACAAATTCTTAAGACAAACCCGGATGAAATTCCACGTTTGTATATGGCAGATTTTATTGGTGCATCAGTTGGCGTACTGTTATTCATTTTTATAATGAATACCTTTGGCGCAGATATTACTTTGGTTTATTGTGCATTACCTGTTTTCATAGCTTCATTTCTTTTAGCTGCAAAATGGTGGAAGATTTTTCCAACAACCTTAATTATTGCTCTATCTTTGTATTTTATTTTTACAGGTGGAATTCCCGAACAGAAAAGGAAAGAACCTGCTCCTGTTATTTATACTCATTGGGATGCAACCGCGAAAATAAAAGTGTACGAGTTTGATAAAGAGAGCAGAGGCATTAACATAGATAACATTGCCAACACGCCGGTTTACCGTTTTGATGGCAAATGGCCGGAAGTTGATTCATTAAAATACCAGTTCAGCATTGACGTAAGAAATTTAATGAGCAGGTTTGATAAATGCAGATTTCTCTCTCTCGGTTCAGGAGGCGGCGCAGATGTCTTCCAGGCGCTTCAATACACTGCAGCAGAAGTTCATGCCGTAGAAGTAATTCCCCATATAAATTATATAATGAAAGAAGGATTCCTGCGCGATTATTCCGGTAATATTTTTAATGATTCCCGTGTCAAGGTTATTACGGAAGATGCGCGGGCATACATAAGAAAATTTGAAAATAAGTTTGATATGATTTATTCGTTAAGTTCAAATTCATTCGCAGCTTTTGCTTCCGGTTCATTTGCGCTTGCTGAGAATTACATCTTTACAACAGAAGCATTTATTGATTACTGGAATGCTTTATCGGAAAACGGTTATATGTCAGTTGAGCATCAGTTTTACACTCCAAGACTTGTGTCTGAGTTGATTGATGCGTTGAATCAGATGGAAATCAAAAATCCTACTTCTCATTTTGCTGTTTATGATTTTGCTTCACTAAGAAGGAAAGTACTCCTTATTTCTAAAAAGCCTCTTGACGATGCAACCATAAATTCTGCCTACAGTAATTCTGATCCGGGAATTTATAAAGCAGTAAAAAGATTATTCCCGCCAATGGAAGACAACAAAAAGAATATTGTGAATTCAATTGTAGTATCAGGTTGGAAAGCTGTTGCGGATACTGCAAAGATTGATGTTTCTCCATGCACAGATGACAGACCTTTTATTGCCCAACTTGGATTGATACGAAATATTGCTCCGACAAATTTAGAGAAAGTGCCGCAGTTTGAGTTTACAGGGTTTCCGTTATCAAGAGTAATTATGCTTATAATACTTGCAGTTTGTATTGTACTTATTATTCCTTTAAATCTTTTGCCTTACCTGTTCAAAGGTGAAAAGTTAAAATTTATTCCGTGGTTATATTTCTTTTCCATCGGACTTGGTTATATGATGATTGAGGTTATCTTAATTCAGAAATACACTTTATTTATCGGTTCAACAATTTACAGCTTAGCTTTAGTGTTAACGGTTTTGCTTGTTTGCAGCGGAATAGGCAGCAGGCAGTCGTTAAAATATTCTCATAAAATTATTTTCCTTGCCATTGCCGGTTGGCTGCTTGCAGATATTTTTATTTTCAAACAACTGTTTTATTTATTTGATAGCTGGGCACTCACTCCACGATTGATATTAAGTGCAATACTGATAGCGCCGGTAGGGTACTTTATGGGAATGCCTTTCCCGAAAGCTGCAACAAAATATCCGGGTCTTGTTGATTGGGCATTTGCAGTTAATGGTGGAGCATCAGTCATTGGTTCGGTTTTAATTGTACTTATTGCGTCTTCATTTGGTTACTCTGTTGCGCTTGGCTTAGGAATGATAATGTATCTTGTTGCTTTTGCACTTTATTCTAGCGAATTTGGCAATAGATAAATTCTTCTCGTTGTTAAGAAACAAATCTTAAACAATAAGGAAATAGAGAGGCATTTTTGAAAAAGGTAAAGATGACAGGTAAAATTCTTCTTTTAATTTTGCTGGTTTTCCAGAATTTTCTTTCTTGCTCAAAAAGCTCCTCTCCAACTTCACCTTCGGAAGAAGGAATTAATCAAAAGCTTGATGAAGCATTTGCAATAGCAGATCAATATACAAGTATAACAAGTCTGGTTGTTGTTAAAGACAATAATATTCTTAAGGAAAAATATTCTTCTGCTTCCGGGTTTGAGATTCCATTCCGGATTATGTCTGTAACAAAAAGTGTAATGTCTTTATTAATTGGGATTGCAATTGATAAAGGAATTATTGATTCAGTCGACCAATCAATGTCGGAGTATCTGACTGCTGCCGGATATAAAGTAACAGCAGACAAAGCAAAGATTACAATTCAGCATCTTCTTACAATGAGCAGCGGTTTACCCTGGGCAGAATTAAATGTTTCTACAGGTGAATACAGCACCTGGACAAATTCACCCGACCAGGTTCAGTATATGCTTGATAAAAATTTTGAGTATGAGCCGGGGACACATTTCAACTACAACTCCGGCGCAAGCCATCTGCTATCTGTAATTTTAACTCAGGCGGCAGGAATGAGTACCGCCGATTTTGCACATCAAAATCTTTTTGAACCGCTTGGTATTGGAAGCAGAAACTGGTCCAAGGATAAAAAGGGATACAATTACGGAAGTTCGTCTCTAAGTCTTTCTGCAAGTGATATGATAAAGATTGGAAAGATGATTTTGAATGAAGGCTTATTTGAAGGCAAAAGAGTTATCTCCTCCGAATGGATGAAACAGGCGACAAGTTTTAAGATTACGACTAATAATGTTTTACCGTATCACTCAGGATATGGTTATTGTTTTTGGATGGATGAAATTAATGGTCATCCGGTTAAATTTGGTATGGGTTGGGCCGGGCAGTTTTTAGTGGTAGTGCCCGATTTGAATCTTATTATTATTGCTATAAACAATTCTTCAGGCATAGATGATTCAGTTGCAGGGCAACAGTGGATGAGGACAGTTGAACTTATTATGACGAGAATTATTCCGGCGTTTGATTAGAGAAATTTTTTTATTTTTTCAACTCCTCCAACAGCGGGATTGTATAAAAATTAAAATTGTCATCACGAGCAAAGCGAAGTGATCTCATTTTTGGAGATGATGCGATAGATTGCTTCGTCGTTATACTCCTCGCAATGACTGCTTAATTAATTATTAGATAACCCCCGGAAAGGTTGAGACTCTAATGCAAAACATTTCAGTACTGTCAGTCGGCCGGACAGGCGGATTACCTTCTGACAGTCAAATAAAAATGTTTTTATTGTCCTCTATCTTGGGCTTGCCTGCCTGCTTTGCAAGGCAAGCTGTAAGCAGGGAGGGGATTAGGGGTGGGCTTTCACTTCAAATATTCTTACTCCATTGGCTTCCAAAGAAATTTCAAAACCGTCAGTGATTTTAATTTCATCACCATTCATCAAATCAATTAAGGCAACTTTATTTTCAAACTGGTAAGAAATAAACTCCGGATTGAATTTAACGCTATTCTTATTGTTATTAATTACAACAAGAATCTTTTGTCTGTCTTTAACTCTGAAGTAATAATAAACTTCATCTTTCGGCGGGTAGTGAATTAATTTTCCATCCTGAATTGATGTAAAATTATTTCTTATCTCAAGCACTTTCTTAGTGAAGTTGAAGATATCATTTTCCTGTTCAGTCCGTTCATCTTTATTAAAAGCGTTTCTGTTATCATTTGGAAAACCGCCGGGAAAATCCTGGCGTAATGCTCCATGATCTTTCCCGCCCATTAAACCAATTTCTGTTCCGTATAATATCTGTGGAATTCCTCTTGTAGTAAGAAGCAGTGCCAATGCCTGCTTAGTCTTACCCAGGTTGCCATTGGTTGAAAAGATTAATCTTTCAATGTCATGGTTATCAACAAACGTAACAAGGTTTGCCGGGTCAGCATAAAGGTTATCTTTTGCAATCAATTCGTAAATCAACCTGATACTTTTATCATTCGCAAATACATCTCGGCATGCTTCCTGAAATCCGAAATCGGTTACTGCAGGTAAGTTACTATCAAACTCTTTCGGAAATCTGCTGCCTTTCTGAAACGGAGCCCTGAATGCTGGATCGCCAATCCACACTTCACCAACAATATTAAAATCAGGATATTCTTCCAAAATTGTTTTAGCCCATTCAGCCAAAAATTTCTGATCGCCATACGGGTAAGTATCTTCTCTTATTCCATCAAGCCCGCTCGATTCAATCCACCAGATTGTGTTTTGAATAAGATACTTGGCAAGGAATGGATTTCTCGGATTCAGGTCAGGCATTTCTTTAACGAACCATCCTGTATTTGAATATTCTCTCGTTTGTTCATCACTGTTTATATCGTAGTAAGACGAATTATGATGAGAGGTCGTATGGAAATTTTTCGCGTCACCGTTTATCCAATCAGGAAAAGGAAGATTTTTCATCCAGGGATGATTAATCCCAATGTGGTTTGCCACATGATCCAAAATAATTTTTAATCCTTTCTGATGTGCTTCCTTTACCAGATCAAAATAATCTTTATTGCTTCCGAACCTAGCATCAATTTTATAATGATCCGTTACAGCATAACCGTGGTAACTTATTCCCATATTATTTTCTGTAAGCGGAGTCATCCATATTGTATTGCAGCCTAAATCTTTTATGTAATCAAGATGATTCAGAATTCCTTTTATGTCTCCACCGTGTCTGCCGATTCTTGATTCCGGATTATATTTATCAACTAATCCTTCAATTGTATTATTTGTTATATCACCATCGGAAAATCTATCTGGCATTATTAAATATATTACATCTTTCTGGCTGAATCCTCCGTATCGGCCGTCGGCATTTTCTCTTTTACAAACCGGGAAGGCAAACTCAACTTTATCATTTCCGCTTGTAAAAATAATTTTATTTGTCTCATCGGCTATGTCGCCAATTTCCGCATCTATAAAAATGTAGTCGGTATTCTCAGCTTTATTAATCTTAACAACTTTAGAACCTGGTGAACTGAACTGAGCCTGAACCTCTGTCAGATTCTTTCCATAAACCATCAGATTGATCTTGTTGGTTTTCATTCCTGCCCACCAGTTTGGCGGCTCTATCTTATTTATTTCAAAACCCTGTGCAAAACAAATATTAATAGTGGTTACAAGAATTGCGATACAGGTCAGCCTGAATATTGTATAAAGACTCTTCATAACGATTCCGTAGTAAGTTGGATTTTTCAAAAATAATTGCAAATTTAATGCTGCAATTAATAGCTGTTTATAATTTGTTGTAAAAGTAATTAAAAGTAAGATGAAGTTAAATAAAAAGTACACATTCACCAATAATAGACAAATCTGGCGGCTGCTGTTATCCGATAAAAATAAATTGATAATTGAAGAAAGAGACCTGGAAAAGAAGGAGGCTTTTTACAATTGCATTCAGGCAGAAACCGGAATTCCTACCTTTATGAATTATCAACTTGACGAAAAATACTGGGTTGGAATTGAGACTGTCTATAAAGAAATAATTTACTTCCACAAGTTTACTCAACCAAATATGCCCGGGCATAAAGTCATTATGGCTTATGATATCGACTCATCAAAAATTTTGTGGCAAACAGATAAATATTCCTTTCTCTTTATTCATGATGACAAAGTATATGTGTTCAGGCAGAAATTTGAAACAAGAGAATTCTTCACGCTTAATTACCTTACAGGTGAATTAATTGATGAACTTGGTGAAGATGCCGCTTCAATAAATATAATAAGAGAGTCAATTCCTGAGGAGGAAAAATATAATACTTATAGCTTTCCCTTCATCTTTAAAAACGATGATGAAAGTGACGAAGTAAAATCAAATATTGTTAACAATACCAAGGGTTTGTTGACTGAAGGGAATATTGAATATATTTTGTACAAAGATTTTCTGGTGTTTAATTTCTTTATAAAAAATGAAGATGGAAAACTTGAAAATAAATTTTTTATTACCGATTTGAAAAATTCTTCCAGCATTGTAAATGATGTTCTTTTAAGTGATGCTAATTCTTATGTTCCCGATTCCTACTTTATGAAAGACAATCTTTTGTTCGTGCTTAAAGAGAAAACCAAAGTCGAAGTATTTGAGTTAAGTTAATTTCAAGGAGGATCAAATGGAATTGACTGATAAAGAAAAGGAAATTCTGCTAAAGACCGCAAGGTTATCCATTGAAGAAATTTTTAATCATAAACCTGTTCAGCAGCCTGATTATGCTGCATATCCAAATCTTGCGCTTAAAGCAGGCGCATTTGTAACTCTTAAAATTGATGAAGAGCTGAGAGGCTGTATCGGTTACATAATTTCCGATAACAAACTTTTGGATACTGTTGTTGATGCTGCAAAATCTGCTGCAATAAGAGACCCGCGTTTTTATCCCCTCTCAAAAGAAGAGTTGAATAAAATTGAAATCGAGATTTCTGTTTTATCACCTCCATTTAAAATGAACAGTTATGATGAAATTGAACTTGGTAAGCACGGCTTGATTGTGGAAGAACATGGTAAACGCGGACTGCTACTGCCGCAGGTTCCCATTGAACATAATATGGATAAAGAAGAATACCTGAGTTCAATTTGCAGAAAAGCAGGTTTGCCCGCAGGATTATGGAGGACAAAAACTTTAAACATGAAATTATTCACCGCAACCGTATTCTCCGAAGTTGAATGGAGGAAAGAACATGCAAGCAATTAGACCCGCTGCCGTAGCAGGAATGTTTTATCCTGCTAACCCCAGGAAATTAGAAGACAGCATAAATTATATGCTCAAAGAAAATAAAATTGATTTAAATCCCGAAAAAATTTTCGCTTGTATTGTTCCTCATGCAGGATATATGTATTCAGGAAAAACTGCTGCATATGCTTATAACTTACTTGTAGGAAGGAAGTATAAAACTGTTATTATTATTTCTCCGAGCCACAGGGAATACTTCCAGGGAATATCAATCTTTAATGGTGATGCATATGAAACTCCGCTCGGAACGGTGCCGGTTAACAAGGAATTTAGAGAGAAACTTGTTGAAAGCAGCAAAGTGATTTTTGAGGGAAGGGAAGGACATAAGCAGGAACACGCAATAGAAGTTCAGCTCCCGTTTATTCAAATGGTGCTAAAAGATTTTTCAATTGTACCTATGGTTATCGGAGACCAGCGAAGAAATTATCTGTTTGAACTTGCCGAGCAATTATCCAAGGTTGCAGATGAAGATACAATTATTATTTCCAGTTCAGATCTTTCCCACTTTTATTCTAAAGTTGTTGCCGATCATTTGGATTCAGTAGTTGAAAGACATATAACTTATTTTGATTTTGAATCCCTGCAGAATGATCTTGAGCTAAGTAAGTGTGAAGCATGCGGCGGAGGTGGTATTGTGGTTGCGTTGAAAACTGCATCTATAATGAATATTACAAAATCAAAAGTGCTTCACAGGAGTGATTCTGGTGATACAACCGGTGATGATTCGGAAGTAGTCGGTTATCTTTCGGCGGTATTATACAATTAAGATTATGATTAAGAGTAAGATAGACAACGAAATAAAGCCTAATCAGAAATTAACCTGGCGGATTTTTTATTCTGAACAATTGTTAAACGTTTGAGATAATCAGGAAACATTTCCTTCCACCAATTCCAATCGTGCCCCGCACCTTGTTTAATATCTAACCAGTGATCAATCTGTTTATTTAAAAATACTGACGAGAGTTGTTTATTTTCTTCCAGATATAAATCATTATCACCTGTACCAATAATGATTTTCATTTTTCTTATTCTATCAAGATACCAGGAATCTTCCAGTCCCGGCAAATAATCAAGGGGAGAATTGAAATATGCGTCATCATTATAAAAGCCGTAAATAAACTGACGGATGTTATAAAATCCACCAAGCAAAATTATTGAGTCAACAAGGTCAGGATGACGCATGCCTGTATTGAGAGCATGATAAGCACCAAATCCACATCCTGCCAAACAGACTTTGTTTTTGCCGGTTTCATGTTTTGCAAAAGCAATAACGTCGTATAAAATAAGATTCTCATAACCATTATGAGTTTTAATTCTATCGGCGGGATGAATTGAATAATTGTACCAGCTGTCATTATCAATTCCGTCCGGGCAGTAAATTTTTATTTTATCTGAATCGAGCAAATCACTTACGGAATTTATAAGTCCAAAATCTTTATTAGTAAAATATCTTCCTTTCTCCGGTGGGAATAATACAATCGGAAATCCTTCATTGCCGAACACAAGCATCTCAAAATCTCTGCTGAGGTACATTGAATTCCATTTATGATAAGTTTCCGTCAAGATAAAACCTTAATCACTTTAAAAGAAAATTATTGATTCCAATATAATTATTTTCAGGTAGGATTTCTTTAGAGTTCAACTATAAATAAAAAAGGCTGCCTGAGGTAGACAGCCTTTTTAGGAAAATATTGCCGAATAATTAGAATCTCTTATCGTCAACAGTTTTATTGTAAATGTATTGAACATTTATATAAGCTGGCGTTTCAAGTATAGAACTTACAGATGTAATTATCAGTTTTGAATAATGATGATCAGCATCGTAAATAAATGCGTAATTAGTTTCAGTGTCACTCATTATAGTTGCCCAGTTTGCATCTTTAGTTGGCGAATCGATTCCATCTAATAATGTAGCGGCAGTCCAGACTTTAAAGAAGGTATTTCTGGTACTTGAGCTTCGGATTTCATGTGTGGAAAAAGTTGAATTAGTATAATAGTAAAGATCAGTTGTTGAGGCTGAACTTGATACCTGTGCTCCAGTAGCTAAAACTAAACCGCTTGGTTGTGTTGCACTAGTATTATAAGTTTCGTAAAGTTTTACTGGTCCAAATGTCTGTGTGCTTAAGTCTGTAGTTAATGTTACTGACTTAGTCGTCTTTTGTCTTGCAGTTATTGTAACTGTAAAGGTTGTATCTTTATAACCGGAAAGTTTAAGAGTAACCTGGTAATTACCGGCTTCAAGACCAGTTAAGCTATCCGGTGTAACTTTCCCTTGATTAGTAGTACCCATCCATATTGCAGCACCGGCAGGTGTAGAAGTAATGTAAACACTTCCTGTTGTTACCTCTTCCGGTTCAGTGGTTGATTCGTCGCAAGCTGCAATTGTTAATCCTAAAATAACCAGAACGATCAAATAAAAATATTTTTTCATAATATCACCTTTATTTAAATTATTGTTTAACAAAATTAAAATTATGTTGCGATTTGTCAGCATTCATTGTGAAAGTTCCAGACATTGTTTTTCCATCTTCAGATAATTTTCCGCTGTATCTGCCCATCATCTTATTATGAACTAAATCACTCATAGTAATTTTGTTGTTTGACATATTAAGTTTTCCGGAAACCTGTTGACTAATATTTTCACGGAAGAATATTGTTAAACTTCCAGAGAAAGAAGTCGTGTCCTGTTTGGTAATTTTCAAAGAAGCTTGTCTTTTATATAATGTTCCGCTCCATTTACCAAGCAAATCGGGGTATTCGACTTTTGGTTGTTCAACTACTTTTGGAGTATCAACTTTAGCCGGGGTTGTTGTATCTTTTTGTACTTCGGTTTTATCAACTGGTTTCTCTGCTTCTTTTTTACAGCCTGTTTGAACAGAGACAATAAAACCAGTAAACAAGAAAAGAATAAATAATGAGATTTGTTTTGAATGTTTCCTATACATAAGCCCACCTATTAATTTTTTTTAACACGTGGTAAAATATAGAGCATTCTTTTTTAATAGTCTACATTCTTAACATTTTATTTGGAGCAATTTGTCCTATTTGTGAGATTGTTAACTTCTTCTTGTAATTTTGAAACTGAAGGGACAATTAAGAGAAAAATTTTTTCGTTATATTTAGCCCTAAAAATTCCGGAGGATTTAGTTATCGAAAAGCAAAAAAAGAATGATACTATCGAGAAGATTGTATCGCTGGCAAAGAGAAAAGGATTTGTTTTCCAGTCAAGTGAAATTTACGGCGGATTAAACGGCTGTTGGGATTATGGTCCGCTTGGTGTTGAACTTCTTAAGAATATCAAAGAGGAATGGTGGCGTTTCATGACCTACCGCGAAGATATAGAAGGAATTGATGCCGCTATTTTAATGCATCCAAGAGTTTGGGAAGCATCCGGTCACGTTGAGAACTTTACCGATCCAATGGTAGATTGCAAACAGTGTAAAGCAAGATTCCGCCTTGATACACTTGCAGAACAAATTGCGGATAAGAAAAAAGAAAAAATTTATAAAGAGCTTGTTGAATCATTAAAAGATGATATAGCTATATCTGAAAAGTTGGTTAAGATTCATAGTGATGAAAGCTTGTCCTTAGATGAAAAATTTGGTGCGATGCTTGAAGATAAAGATTTAACAAAAGCATTGCTTGCTAAGCTCAATTGTCCTCAGTGCGGCAATGCAGGTACATTTACTGCTGCCCGCCAGTTTAACCTTATGTTCAAAACATTTATCGGGCCACTTGAAGACAGCAGCGCTGTAGTTTATTTGCGTCCTGAAACTGCACAGGGAATTTATGTTAATTTTTTAAATGTTCAGGGTGCAAGCCGACAGAAACTTCCGTTTGGTATAGCCCAGATTGGCAAAGCTTTCAGGAATGAAATTAACACGAAGAACTTTTTGTTCCGCACACGCGAATTCGAGCAGATGGAGATGCAGTATTTTGTTAAACCGGAAGATGATAAAAAATTCTACGATTACTGGAAAGAAAGAAGAATGAACTGGTTTAAATCTCTTGGTATGACACCTGAAAAACTCAGGTATCATGATCATCCGAAAGATAAGCTTGCTCATTATGCAAAAGAAGCTACAGATATTGAATATGAATTCCCGTTTGGCTGGGGTGAAATTGAAGGAATACACAACAGGACAAATTTCGATTTGACAAGACATGAACAATTCTCCGGTAAGTCTCAGAAATATTTTGATGAAGAAAGCAAAGAAAAATTTATTCCTTTCATAATTGAAACATCCGCTGGTGCGAGCCGTTCATTCATGGCTTTTCTTGTTGATTCATATTATGAAGAAACAGTTAAGGATGAAATGAGAGCCGTCTTAAGATTTCATCCAAGACTTGCACCGATAAAAGCCGCAATCTTACCTTTGGTAAACAAAGATGGAATGCCCGAAGTAGCAAGAAAGATTGAAGCTGAACTTCGTCCTTTCCTAAGAGTATTTTATGATGATAAAGGCGCGGTTGGCAGAAGATACCGCCGTATGGATGAGGTGGGAACACCTTATGCAATTACAGTAGATACGCAGACTCTTGAAGATCAGACTGTGACAATAAGAGAACGTGATTCGATGGAACAGATAAGAGTAAGCATTGATAAGGTACTTGGCTATTTGCTGGACAAGTTAAAAGTAAATTACTAAAAGGAACAAAGATTGAAACCCGGTTTATAATAAATCGGGTTTTTTGTTTGGAGCTAAATTGATTAAGAAGATTTTTCTTTTAATAATGATACTAACCGGCAGCCTATTTTGCCGGCCGGTAAATTTTGACAGCCTTGTTGTTAAAGGAATAAAAGAAATTTATTCTATCAGGTTTGATGATGCGGGTAAAACTTTCAGAACATTAATGGCTGATTATCCTGAACATCCTGCAGGAAAATTTTTCCTTGCTATGATTGACTGGTGGAAGATTCTTCTTGATCTGGATAACGAAAGCTACGACGATATATTCTTTGCAAAGCTTGAAGATGTAATATTTATGTGTGATGAGATTCTTGAAAAGGATCCGGATAATATTGATGCACTGTTTTTTAAGGGCGGTTCAATTGGTTTTCGCGGTCGACTAAGAGCAATACGCGAAAGCTGGTTAAAAGCTGCAGATGACGGAAGAGAAGCAATTCCTATTGTGCAGCATGCGGCTAAATTAGATCCGTCCAATGTAGATGTTCAGCTTGGTTTTGGAATTTATGACTATTATGCCGACGTGATTCCAAATGAGTACCCGTTTGTAAAACCACTAATGATATTCTTTCCTAAGGGTGATAAAGCAAAAGGAATAAGAGAACTTGCACAAGTTGCAGAGAAAGGGAAATATGCAAGGTATGAATCCCGTTATTTTTTAATGCAGCTTTTTTTCCATTATGAAAATGATTATAAGAAAGCCGAAGAATATGCAGTTCAGTTAACATCTGAATTCCCTAATAATCCTTTATTCCAGAGGTATCTTGGAAGAATTGCAGTTAGAAAAGGAGATTACTTTAAAAGTGATGAGGTATTTAGTGCTGTTTATAACAAGTGCGTAAAAGGTTATCCCGGTTACGGAAATGTAAGCAGAAGAGAAGCAACCTATTATCTTGGTCATTATAAGAAGCTTATAAATAATGTCGATTCGGCAATGATATTCTTAAAGGAATGCATTGATATTTCGAAAAAGATAGATAGAGATGAAGTTTCCGGTTTCAGAATAAACGCGACTATATATCTTGGCAATATGTATGATCTGAAAGGTGAAAGAGAAAAAGCGCTTGAATGTTATAATGAATGCCTTGAGTTAAGAGATTATGCCCATTCTCATGATTCTGCTAAAAGATTTATTGAAAAGCCGTACGGAAAATATTAGCCCATCCCTTACCCTTCCCAAAGGGAAGGGCTGAAGTTTTTCATTTAACTTTCAGTATTCTATATTGAATAACTAAAAGGTTGTTGAAATACCGATCCTGTTTAAACTACCGATCTCTCCCCAGGAAGAGTAAGCATAATCAAAATTGTAACCGCTTATTACTGCTCCAACACCAATGTTAAATCCCGCCAAACCGGCAGTGGTGCCAATCTTCATCTCTTTGCGTTTCTCATTATCATAACCAAGACGTAACCTTAAAACTTTGCTAAGATTAAATTCCGCTCCAATTGTAAAAGTTTTAAACCTGTCAGAAAATTTCCCATTGTCATCATTCAGCTTATTAAAGCTTAAATATAAACGAAGCGGAAGGTGTTCAAGTCTTTTTGAAATCCCGATTCTCATATCTAATGGAAGATCTTCTTTGGTATTAAAGTAAGAAGATAATTGTCCTCCTATGTTCAAAACAGAGAATCCAATATTAATAAGTTGTTCAGGGAAAACGTATTGCAAACCTAAATCAACAGCTAATGCAGATGAGGATACTTCAGCAAATGAGGAATAAATAAATTTAGCATTTGCTCCGTAATAAAAGTTTTCATCAAGTGAATTACCATATCCCACAATAAAAGCTACTTCTCCAACGGAAAAATCTTTTGTATCGGCGCCATACTCATCTTTACCATCAAAATTTCCATAATTAATATAAGATATACCTGTCGCAAATCTGCCAATACCTTCAAAGTCTTTAGACATTGAAAATCCTGCTAAATTTATACCCAATCCTGAAAGATATTTTACGTAAGAAAAAGAAACAGGCATGCCTTCCAGGCTATTTATACCGGCAGGATTATAAAATATAACATTCGGATCATCTGAATTGGAAACATAACTGCCTGCAAGGGCAGCAGCGCGCGGGCTAACATCAATTCTTAAAAATTCATATGTGCTTTGGGCAAAAGTAAATGTAGATAATACTACTGTTAAAACACAAAGAGCAAATACCTGCTTAAACTTCATTAATTTCCTCAATTTTGATGGGTTATATTAATTATTCCGGTATAAAACCGCAAGGCTAAATCTTATTCCAATTCTGAAACAAATATAACTAAATTTGTGTTTAAGTTTGCAAATAGGATAATATTGAAGAAAGGTTTTTTAATAATTAAGTTTCAATTAAATAAAAAGAGAGAAAGATGAATACATTAAGAACAGTGTTTCTTATGACCCTGATGATGGTCATACTTATGTTTGTTGGCGGTTTACTTGGAGGTAATACCGGCGTGATGATTGCCTTCATTATTTCACTTGTAATGAACTTTGGTTCATATTGGTTTTCAGATAAAATTGTACTAATGATGTACAGGGCTAAACCGGCAGAAAGAATTCAATACCCAAAACTTTATAGTACAGTGGAAAGACTATCCCAGTTTGCTCAGATTCCAATGCCAAAAGTTTACGTTATTGAGAATCCTTCGCCAAATGCATTTGCAACAGGAAGAAATCCGCAGAACTCTGCTGTGGCAGTAACCACAGGAATAATGAATATTTTAAATGACGAGGAGCTTGCTGGTGTAATAGCTCATGAATTGGCACATATTAAACACAGGGATATTTTAACCGGAACAATTGCTGCTACATTGGTTGGTACAATTACATACATCGCACATATGGCTCAGTGGGCAATGATTTTTGGCGGCAGGGATAGAGATGATGATGGCGGAGGTTTAGGTGATTTAGTACTTATTTTAGTTGCGCCAATTGCAGCTACTTTAATTCAGCTTGCAATTTCAAGATCAAGAGAATATGCTGCAGATGCAGGTGGAGCTTCTATTTCCGGGCAGCCGCTAATGTTAGCATCTGCACTTAACAAACTATCCAAAGTAAATGAAAAGCTGCCGATGCAGAATGCTGAACCGGCGACAGCTCATATGTTTATTGTAAGTCCGTTCAGCGGCAAGTCTTTCTTTAAAATCTTCTCAACTCATCCGCCAATGGAAGAAAGAATAAAGAGACTACAGGATAT
>QZKB01000152.1 GCA_003599415.1 Ignavibacteriales bacterium
ATTCTACCGGTTTTATTTTTTCGTTTTTCATAACTCACCCTCTTAATTAAATAATGTAAAATGAGATTTATTCTGTTATTGAATAATCCTGGATTTGTTTTAACCTTTGGACAGTAAAATAGGGAGTAAGGTTAAACAGAAATTCATTTGTAGTCAGGTAAATCGGTAAATTGAATTGTAGCGTCGGTAAACGGAAAATATTTTCTGGAAATGGTGGTAAAATAAGTAGGATTGAAATTTAACTTTGCAAGATTGTAAAATTACACCATATACAAATCCATCCGTTGTAAGAAAGAATCTTATTGATTTTATTTCTGGATTTATACCTTAGTAAATTCGATTAACTCAATAGGAGCCCCATTCTCCAATATCATTGTAACTCTTACTCCTTTTGATGGTGAAGAAATTTCTCCTATTAAAGTTTTACCTTTTATTGCATCATCAAGATCGTCAACTTCAAAAGCTAAATGAGGTATTTTTTGAATAATTTCTGAAACCGGACTATCACTTTCAAAGCGCATCCATTCAACACCATACTCACTTGACTCAAAACCAGAGACGTAAAATTTATATTGTTCCAGGTAAATCTCATTTGGTTTTACTTCGTTTGTAGGTATTCCCAAATGATGAAAACGCATACCATTTTTTGAGATTACAAAAGGAGGTTCATTATCCTTTCGTTTTATAATATTCTCTTTTTTCATAATTATATTTTTTACTTCTTTAGTCTTTCAATCATTTTTAATGCATTAGGATTATATGGATCTAACTCAAGCACTTTTTTAAAATTTTCAATGGCGAGCTCTGTTTTACCAAATTTATGATAAGTATAAGCAAGTGTTTCATAAGCAGAGAATGATTTAGGATATAGCTCAATATTCTTTTTAAGTATTGCAAAGAGAATTAGCTCAACATTTTGGGATAGATAATGGTATGCAAGGACATTAATAAAAAATTCATTTATAAGTTTATTGGAACCTCCAATTTGAAACACTGAGTCAAGTTCAGCATCGGCTTCTTTAATTTTTACATTATTGTAAAGTCTTTCTGCATTATTAAGATGACTCTGCATTTCATCTACAGCAGTTTTTAGTTTTGCTTCTTTTAGATTTGCATATTTTTCTCCTGCAATTCTTGCCAGGACAATAGCAGTGTCTAATGCAGTTTCAGAAGGAACGGATATATCCGGGATAACACCTATACCATCCCAGTTGCTTCCTGTTAAAGGATTTATTGCTCTTGCAGTAGGGATATAGATTTCAAACTGATTGTCAATCTGAAACAAGTCGACAGAATTTGCTCCTCCTTTTGTAGTATCGCCAACAAGAACAGCCCTTTTGTTTACTTTCATATCATAGGCAAATGATTCTGAAGCAGAAAATGTTTTGTCGCTTGTTAACAGAAACAGAGGAACATCCGTCATTGGTTCTATACCAATATCCTTTAATGTCCATGATTCTGTAAGGAAATCATCTTCACGGGAGTACCAGCCGGTTAACTGAGTTGGATATTTGAGGAAGTAACTGCCAAGTATATCGCCGGAACCACCGCCATTGTCGCGGATATCAATGATAATTGCATTGGCATTTTCCATGAATTTTATTGCTGCAACTATTCTGTCCTTAACATCGTTAAAATTATTAAAGCGGATAATTTTAAGATACCCGATATTTCCTTCCAGCCATTCAAGTTTAACGAATCCCAGATTTTCTTTTATACTCAAACGATGATAACGTAACGGATGATGAAGTGCACTTTCAGGTTTCTCATCAATATCACTCGCTTCAATTACACGAAAATTAAAATGCTTATCCTTTGTTAAATCAATTAGATCATCAGTAACTTTCCGGGCAAATTCTTTTGGCACTGTATAAGAATTATATATTCCTTGTTCAAGCTTTTACCTGAATTCAGCAGCAAACTCAGTAGCTTTATCCGGCAACACATATTTTGACTCAAGCAGACTATCAATTGCAATGAGTATTTTATTTTTATAGTCTTTGTCTGCTAAATTATTTTTTTGTTGTGATAAAAGCAGATCGTTCAAACATAAAAGCCAGCAGAACAACCGCAGAGATGAAAAATAAAACAGTAGTAAGAATTTCTTAAATCTTAATTTTCCTTGCATCGCCGGTTTCTCCTTTGATACTTTATGAAATTATCTATTTTAATTTAATGACAATATCTTTATTAAAGTATTAAACCTTAACTCAAAGGACAGCCTATTTAAGATCTGTATAAAATCTTTATAATGATTACAGACTTTACGCGTTTGCCTGAGGCGGCTTTGCTACAAACATCGGCAATGTTTTTAAATCCTGACCATTAATTGACAATGTTATTATATGCTTACCATAAACTTTAATCGGTAATCCTCCAATTCCAAGACAGATATTTTGAGTGGAGGAATCAGCACCTGGATTCATAGGAACATAGAATTCTGCACCGACAGGTTTTATGAGATCTTCTCCATCAGGAGAAGTGATCCTTATACCAAACGGAACTTTGCCTTGTTCGCCGTTATGAAATCTGATTCGTGCAGCAAGGTGACAATTAGGATGCTGGGCGGGTAATTTAGTAGCATATAATGTATCGAATGTACCAACAATAGTTAGCTTACCATTAATATCCTGGGCAAAATCGCAGAGAGTAAAAACCTCTATATCCATTATAAACTCCGTTTTACTTGTTCGTCAATAATTATATTCAATTAAAGAGATGGTTTTAAAATACAATTGAAAATTACAATACAAGCTTTGACAATGCAACTTAAAATAAACCATACTTCAAGGATAATCCACCATTAGCTTTATTTAAAAGAGCTTCATCAGTTTCCATCATTCGTATGCTTGTGGTAAGATTAAAACCGGCATTAAGACCAAACCAGAAATTATCAAAGAGATTATAATAGATGTCAAATGTCGGCTGGATAATATAAAAATCTGTCTGATCAATAATTTCTTCATACCATTTTTTATCTGCTATAACAGAACGGCAATATTCATATTTAGCATTTCCCTGACCAATCATTATGGAGAAAGAATAGCGGAAGTCATTGTTTATCTCAAATATTCTTTCAATGAACAATCCCTGGTAGCTACCCATTAAATGATAAACATCATCTTTTACAAGTGTATTAAGATGGCGGTCATTAAGTAATCCTGATGTATTAAAACCAAACGCCCAGTTTTTGTTTACTACTACTGCAATTCTTAAGTCTATTAAACCGGCCGATAAAGAATTAACTGTGGTTAATCTTCCATTGAATCCAATGTAACCTCCTATATCATTTCCATCGAGAGAAAACAATTTTCTTTCATTTGAATTTTGAGATAAAGTATTAAAACTAAAAGTAAAGAATAGTATTAAGAGAAATATTTTTTGCATCATTCCTCCAAGGATGATTTTTAGTGCTATAGATATATTTGTAGAAGATTTATTCTTTTTTCTTTATCCGTTATTATTTTAATTCAATGATCAGTCTTTTCCTTTTGAATTCTATCAAATTCACCCAGAGCAAGTTTAATGCTTGAGATAACAGTCTCCGGATCATCTATTTGAATCATATGTCCTGAGTTTGAGCAATAAATGAACTTTCCGAATTTCAAAGGATATAACAACTTAAGCCAGCGTTTTATTTTTAAGTTGCTGTCAATTCTGAAAAGTTTCTCTTTATCAAAGCTTGTTTCACCTCTGTCATCACCAGCTGAGGAATAACCGCCAGCCATAATAAAATGTACAGGCACATCAGGCAAAGGAGTGCTATCGCATTCCTTAAATTCATCTTGCGTTAATTTTGATAAAATCTTCACTTCCTCAACATAAAAATTTGGCATATCGGCATACAGTTTTTCTTTGAATTTTTTATAGGGCTTTGCGAACATCGAATCGATTTGTTTTTGCGTTAATCCAATTTCTAAATATGGAAGATCTCCATCTCCTTTCTTTTTTGTAAAATCAACTGGGTCAACAAAAATAAGTCCTGCAATTTCATCCGGGTAATTAGAAGCATAACTTCTAATATAAGCTCCGCCAAAAGAATGCGATACAAAAAGGTAGGGAGGTAGTAATCCTTTTACCAAAAGCATTTTTCTTAAATTATTTATGATATGTTCTATGGTTGGAGGAATACTGTCATTTTCGGATTCACCGATTCTTGGCCGGTTATAGGCGAATACTGCGGAAGTTTTTGATACTTCGTTAATAACAGTTTCCCAATTTCCATATTTGCTTGCCATTCCATTTTCGAAAACGATGACTGGTTTACCCTCCCTGTTATTCTCTAAACCTGATGTGAATATTTCAACCTTCTTTCCATTTAGAGTGATGAATTCTTTTTGCCCAAAACTAAAACCGCTGATTCCAATAATAATTACAATTGTCAAAACTGATATACGATATGCTTCCTTTCTCATTTAATAAAACTCCAAAAATTTTATGCACAAGATACATAAAAAGTAAATAGGATAATGAAATCACTTTAACAATTACAAAGCTTAAGGTTAAACAAAATAAAATCAAAATTGGGATGGAAATTAATTTTGTTCATAACATAAATCTTTGCTTTATGAATTTTTGAAAACGTGGTGATTTGAGTTTGTTCTAATCCGGATTTTTACTTAGATACTGTCCAACTTCATACAATACTTTTTCAACTAATATTTTGTTAAAGAGTTTACGTTCTTCAGTATTTGGCATATGTGAAGAATTCTCAAACCAGTATAAAGTTTTCTCCGGGGCTGTAATGGCATCAAAATATTTTGCTGATAAAACCGATGGTACTTCTAAATCATGTCTCCCAAGCATAAACCAAACTGGTACCTTTAGTTCCGGTACCTGCTCGAATAAATTCACTTTCATTAACTCTGGATTCAGTAATTTTAATGATTCCATTATACCTTTAAAAAAGTTTATTCGGTCTGCAAAAGTATATTCAGTGGACCAGATAAGTGATTTTAAAACAACAATGAATGCCCCTGATTTACTTCCATAATATTCTCCTCCATACTTTCCGACTATTCTGCGTTGAGTTAAGAATTTCCTTAACCAGTCACCTGAATAAGGTGGATTTCCCATCTCTGTTAGTTTTTTTACTGAACTTGCATCATTTGCTTTGCTTGCTTGCTGATGAGTCCACTCATATGATATTTTCTCGCTTTCCAAAACGTTGGAAACCTGACCAATTCCAATATATGAACTGTAAAGCTCCGGTCGTTTGGATACAGCAAGCGCACTTATTGCACTGCCCCATGAATGTCCTACCAAAATTATCTTTCTTTTATTGAATCGTTTTATAAGGTAATCACTTAATTCGTTTATATCAGATACAAATTGCTCAAGGTTCATCCTGCTTTTATCCTTGATTGCATTATATGATTTGCCTGCTCCACGCTGGTCCCAGTTAACTACAGTAAAATACTTTTCTATAGGAAGTGTATTATGTCTCATCAGTGTCAATTGTGAAGTACCCGGACCACCATGTACAAAAAGAATTATAGGATTATCGGTGTTTTCAGAACGAATTAAAATCCATTGTTCTGAAGCTCCAAGTTTAATTTTTGTTAGTTCTGCAATACATTTTTCTTCTTGTACTTCACCATGTATTTTAATTTTAGGTGTATAGCCAGGTTTAAGAATAATAACCAAGAACAAAAACACTATTATGATTAATGCGAAATACATCTTTAACTACCTTAAATGTAAAAAAATGCATGGGCAAATTAGTTATTATTAACTTTTCTTTTTAGAAAAAAGTGCTTCTCTTATAATGTTTGTAACCGGTAAAACTTATTTCTAACTCTATTTCTTCCAGGTATCTCTAGAATAAAATGTTAAAAGTAAAGAATAGGGAAGTGATAACTGAAATAACCGCTCCAAAAAATATTGGAGAACCAATACATAAAAAAATAAAACCCAGGTACATAGGATGTCTTACTTTTGAATAAATCCCTTTTGTAATCAAGTCACCTTTATAAGTCTCAAGTGACTTAATTGTAAATAATGCTGTTACAAAAATGATTACTCCCAGAATAACAATAAGTAAACCAAAATATTTCAGGATAACTGGTAAATCAATTTTATAAATATCATAGCTGCATAAGGTGAACCAGGTAATCCAGAGTAGAATCATATTAGAGAAGATAATTGCAAAAGAAAGCTTGTTGGGTTTTAATATTTCTTTATGCTTCAATATTTCATATGCGGTTCTGACAATATGAGTAAGAGTGCATATAAACAATAAAACAAAAAACCTTTCACTATTCATGATTTATTAATCCCTGGATATTGTTCTTTTTGTAAACGGTATTAACATAGGAACTTCATCCTGATACTTTTTGTAAGCGTTGCCAAATTCAAGAACAAGTTTCTTCTCTTCTAATAATGTTCCGATGATAACGTATATGGTTAAAATTGTATTAACAAGTATATCCAAAGTATTAAAAGTGTTGGTCCATAAAAATATTATCAGTGCTAAGTACATTGGATGTCTTATTACGCCCAATAAACCTTTTTTCTTAATTGTTCCTTGAGCGTTTATTTCATTTACTTTTCCAAAATTTATTATCTGGCGTATTCCAAAAAATGACATGGAATCATAATCAAAGAAAAAAGCCCAGAAGAACATTATTAATGAACCATACATAAGTACCTGCTGAATTATGGACCACGGTGAGGAATAGGTTATAATGGTTCCACGATCTATGTGAGAAGAATATCTTATAAGCCAGATTAGTAACACCAAAGAGATGAGTACGTAAAACAAACGGTAAAATGCGAAGTATTTTTTTAATGAACGGGAAATAATATTTGTAAACCAGGTACTAATTAAAAAACTATGAAGGATGCAATATGCTGCCCACAATACACATATAAATAAATATTCCATTACCCACCTCAACAAAGTAATTAGATAAATTTATTATTGTATTCCAAAGCGTAGTTTTAACCTGGTGAAAATTAAAATCAGGTTAAGTAAAAAACAAATTTATATTTGTTAATCTTTTTCTGCTGAAATTAAAGAGAGTTATATAAATGATATTTCAGGTATTGGTATATCATTAAAATAATTGTTCATGGTTAGAACTCAGGACCGGAAATTCCGTTTATTCCAATACTGCTGAAGATATCCTTTGCCAGTTTAATAGTTATCTGATCACCATCATTAACAATGAATGCATTCCCTTTTGAAAAAGCGAATTTCCTTCCTTCAGTATATCTTATTTTTAAATAATACATTTCTGGTTTGATACCAGTTGATTCCTCTGTACCGGGAGAAAGTAGGAACATCATATAATCTGAATCATCCTTTGCAAGAATTACTTTAACAAATACTTCAGTTTTTGTTTCATTTCTTATTGTTAAGTATGATTTTGAATCAAATGCTTCCTGTCTTGCCTGTGTGTTTAAAACATGTGCTTTATGAACTTCAAAAATACCGTATTCCGAATGCATTGATTCTTCGACATCTTTAGATTTGCTGATAAAAACATAGTTGAAAATCAGATACAACAGAAATGAACCGAGTAGCGCAATCGACAATTTCTTCATACAAACTCCCTTAAAAGATATTTAGAATATAATCGTATATAACAAACAGTAGTTTATAGGTTATTGGAATAAACTGAAACTTCCGTTAACTGCATTTACTATTATTCTGAAGTTTTTCTCTTTGTTGGTTTTCGATGAATATTGTATATACCATGTTGGAGAAGCATTGTAAATCACTGCCTGACTTAACGAGGCAGATATTGCATTGTCCGGATTTTCATCTCTAAAATTTTTCCCGCCACTATTTTCTGCAATTGAAATTGCTTTATCGCTATTAAACCAGGTTTCTGATATGAACGCATCTCCAACTGTTGTTTTTGTTTCAATAATACTGTCACATTTAACTGTCTTATCAAATGATCTGAAGTAAAAATATTTGGATGTATAACTACCAATATTTACTGAGCTGTATTTGAAAATCCAGGAATCTGCTGTACCATCAATCTTAACATTTTCGGCAGAAATGGATTTGAGTCTTGAATTACTGTCTAACGTCTTTGCCTGCTTTTCTACTGCCGCAAAATTGAAGTGTGCGGTATTTGGGCTATCGCTTCCTGATGTTAAGTCATTTATATTATTATCAGTTGTATTTGAATCCTTGCTGCAACCAAGGATTAATAGTGATAGGAGCAGAATAGCAATAATATTTTTCATAAACACCTCAACTAATAAGTCATTTCTCTTTCGAGGTTTGAATCTTGACTGCCTGAAAAAAGTTCTTAACAAAATAATTTGTTAAAATACCTAAGTGCAATAACTTATATAATCCATTAGAACTTTTTATCGTCAATGGTTTTATTCATCCACCAACAATCAATTCTATTGTTAATTGAAGAAAAAAAGGTTTTAAACGATTCACTTGAAAACATACGTTGTGGATTAGATTTTTTTAATAACTCAACTCCTACTGTCGTTTCATGATAATCTTTTATTAATTTTCTAATTTTACTTTTACCATTTTCTCCTTCGACATCTGGGACTTGATCCAAATTAACTTTCGCATATTTACTCACATTTATTTTATCAGCTAAAATCCAATTTTCTATCATTCTATCGGCTATACCAATTATAAAATCTTCTGATATATTATCATTAGCTAAAAGTGTTGTAATTTCATTTTTAAATTCTGTAGCCGTTAAACAACGAGATTCTCTGTCAATAACAATAACAATTGGTGAATACTTTTTTTTCAAGAGGCGATAATGAGTAGCAATACGTTTTGCAATTGCAGAAGAAGAAACTTTATCACCATTGCAATTAAGTAATCTAACAGGTGCATTTGGGCAGGCATTTTGGATAAAACGCTGTTCTAATTGCCCATCAACTAAAAATGCTGGATTATTCATTAGTTAAAGCTCCAGATAGATAATAATAACCTAAACCAAATCCTGTTTCATTAATTTCATCTTTGATTAGATCTAAATTTTTTGGTCTACATGCATGAGTGGCTCCGTCTTTAAAATGGACAATAACAATTTCCTCTGGCAAAGAACTATTAATAAAAGTTTCACTATGAGTAGATAAAAGAACAACAGACTTTTTTCCGATTACATTTCTCATAATAGTTACAATTTCTTTTTGCATAAGTGGATGCAAATAGTTTTCAGGTTCCTCAATTGACAAAACATTGCTACTAGTTAATAAAATTGTTACTAAACAAATCCACTTAACAGTACCGTCTGACATTGCTATTAAAGGTAAAATGGAAGAAGAATTATCTTTGTTCTGAATATGTACACGAACTTGTAATTGATTATCAAAGGGATTATTCATAACATCAATTTTTTGAATAGAATGGTTTGCTAACATAATATATTCTGTTATTTTTTCTAATCTTACATTTTTTATTGGATTTAATTCATCACGTATAAATGGATAATACCTTCTTCTTATTCCTGGTTGTTTTTCTTTTTGGGTTAAAGCAAAAAGAGTTGCGTATAAGCCAGAACCATCCTTATGTATACCAGGAGGTTTAGCTGCGTCCTCAGGAACTCTACACCTTGAGGGCTCTATATTGTAAACTGATCCACCTTGCAGATCATCATTTATAGAATACCATGCCATTATGATATAACGTAAAATAGATAGTATGCTTTCAGAATTATCAATCGATTCATTAATTATAGCTTCCAACCTTTTTTTTATATCTGAAATATTATGACTTCCACTTCTCCCTAAAAAGCCTATTTCGCTATCAATTATTTTATGTTCAAGACAGTTTATAGTTATATTAGAATTTAATTGGCTGTCAGTTTTACGAATAATATCAAGATCAAATGATTTTACTAAAGAATTGGGTATGGTATGAACTGTTCTTTTCTTACATTTTATTTGTTGAGACTCATAAATTACTGTATCAAAAGTTTTTGATAAAGATACAGTAAAAGAATATTCATAATAGATCCATTTTTTCTTACTAATATTAATATTGCCAATTAATCTTGAAGCAATTTTAGATTGGTATGTTTGTTCACCTATTTTAGAAAAAATACTACCAGCACCCCCAGCTGCACTAATAGCTTTTGATACATTATTTGTTTGTAACAAACCTAAAAATTCAAAAAAGGAAATTATATTTGTCTTACCGGAACCATTAGGACCTACAAGTACATTTAAACCGGGTTTAAGCAACAAGGAAAATTTTCTAAGAGATTTAAATCCATCAACTTCAATAAATTCTAACATTATAGCTCCAACATTGATTTTAAGAAATGAAATTAAAATGGAATATTAATCTTTATGTATCAACTTAATCTATTAAAACAAGTTGTTTTATATTTTTAAAATAAATTTTAATGATGCAGTTTTTCATTGTTAGCTTAATCCTAAGCCTTACTTGTATTTAAACCCAAAATTCCCCCTCAGGAATTTTCTGTGAATTTTTTCTGCAACTTAAAATATTTTATTTCATTAGTCAAGAAAAGGAAAATAAATTATTTGGAAAATGTCCCGCTTAGCGGAATCAACCTCTAGCTGAGAAAATGGAAAATGGGAAATGTCCCGCTAACGGGATCAGCCTTCGGCTGAGAAGATGTAAGATGGTTGATGGAAGATGTCCAGTAAATTTGCAAACCTCTGCAAATAATTATCCAGTATCCAGCATCCAGAATCAAGTATCCAGCATCAAGCATCAGCAGTCTATTTTTTCTCTACACAAGGGTTAAAATCAAGATTAGCAATCATATATTTAATTAAGTAAGTGGAATCGTTCTTTATTTCAAAAATTTTACAATACCCACCCGTCTGTTCAAATGGAACAGGATTCTCTTTTGAGCTGGAGGATATTATTATTTTTCCATATTCAATTACCTCACTACCATTACTCCAACAGGTATCAATCTTAAAATCAAATTTATGGAATTTTACCCCGGCATTTATTCGCGCATCGCAAAGTGCTTTCATTTTATCTTTGCCTTTTATGGTTTGATTGAATTCCTGCATCGCAACAATATTATCAGTATAATAACTAAGTATTTTTTCATAATCAGGAATCAGGATTGCATCTTCAAGTATTTGATTCAACTTGTCAATTTTGGTTTTCAATTGTGTATAATCCGATTTCTCTGATGTTGATACTTTAAGTTCAGTTTTAGGATTTTCACAAGATAGAAATAAAAATGATATGGAAAAGATAACTGCAACAAAGAGACTACCGGAATATTTCATTACAAACCTCCGCATATATTTAATGAACAATTGAAGCAAATAACCTTGGTATTAATATTTATTACAATCGAATTACAATTTAATTGCTACGGAGTTACAGCCGGATTACATAATATTAAATCTCATTTATTTTCATTACAGATCAGTGCTCCTGCATTTTTGTATTAACTGACATTCATCCATTCTTCACTTGTTAATAATTTGGCACCGGTATCTTCCATTTCTCCTAATGCTTCTATAGAATCTATTTCCATGACATCAATTGCTCTTACCATATCAGTTAGTACTGTGCATTTGAATCCATATTTCAGTGCATCAAGAACAGTTGCACGGACGCAATAATCCGTTGCTATACCTGCTGCTGCAATTTCTTTTATTCCCAATCTGTCTAACTTACTTTCAAGGTTTGTATTTTCAAATGCGGAATAGGTTGTATTTAATTTGTTGGAATCAGTTTCAATATCAATTATCAATGAGTGTCCGGGTATGAATAATCCTTCGGCAAATTCTGCACCTTCTGAACCCTGAACACAATGCGGTTTCCATGTTCCGCCAAATTCAATAAAAGATGCATGATTTACAGGATGCCAGTCGCGGGTAAAGACGCAAAGAATATCATTTTTAACGCACCAGTTTATAGCGTCGTTAAGTGGTTCAATTAAAGAAAAGGTATCTGATGCGGGAAGAACACCACCTTCACAGAAATCTTTTTGTACATCAATTATTACTAATGCTTTTTTCACATCCTTTCCTATTTATATTTTTCTGTCGATATCTGATAAAATAGTAAGAGTATAAATTTTGCCAAAACTTAAATTAATTTAATTCTATTGTCAAGAAAGGACGCGAATATGGAAAATGTGAAATGGAATATGGAAAATGTGAAATGTCCCGCAAACGGGATCAGCCTTCGGCTGAGAAGATGGAAAATGAGAAATGCCCCGCAAACGGGATCAGCCTTAGCCAGAGGCTAATAAATTTGGTTGAGTAGATGGAAATTCTTCAATACCTAAATTCCGACATAGAAAAAGAAAAATACTTATTTGTTTATAACAAAACTCACCCCAACCTGCTATCGCAGGTTTTCCCCTCTCTTACAAGAGAGGGGATTTTTGTCGTTTCATTCGAGAGGGGTGAGTTAAATATTCCATTTCTATAATTCTAAATTGGAATTAAGATTCAATGGATAGAGCTTTGATAACAAAATTTACCGTAGAATAAATTTCATTTAATGCATATATTTATTTCAAAATTAGAAAGAAACTAATGAATGAAAAACGGGTTATAGTGGCAATGAGCGGCGGAGTTGATTCCTCCGTAGCGGCAGTATTATTACATAAGCAGGGATATGAGGTCATCGGCATTACAATGAAAACCTGGGGATTTATGGAAGTTGGCGGCGCACCGAAACATGAATCCGGATGCTGCTCCCTTGATGCAATTTATGATGCAAAAGCAGTTGCTACGAAGTATGGTTTTCCACATTACACCGTCGACTTTACAAAAGCTTTTGAGGATGAAGTCATAAATAATTTTGTTGATGAATATTTGCACGGACGCACACCTAATCCCTGTGTTATATGTAACCGTAAAATAAAATGGGAAGAATTGTTAAAGAAGGCAGATGCTTTGGATGCCCGGTTTGTTGCAACCGGTCATTATGCAAAAATAGAATACAATGAAGAAACGAAAAGGTATTGTCTTCGTAATTCTACAGATAGTACAAAAGATCAGTCTTATGCTCTTTGGGGATTAACGCAGGAAAGTTTAAGCAGGACTATTTTTCCTTTAGCAAATATGACAAAGACAGAAGTAAGGAAATTAGCAGAAGACTTTGAACTTAAAACAGCACATAAACCGGATAGCCAGGAAATTTGTTTTGTAGCAGATGATAATTACGAGAGATTTCTTAAAGAACGTGTTCCTGAAGTGATTGAAAAAATTCCGGATGGTGACTTCATTTTTGAAGGGAAGAAAATTGGTAAACATAAAGGAATTCCATTTTATACAATCGGGCAGAGAAGGGGAGTTGGAGTTGCTGTGGGAAAACCAATTTATGTAACTAATATTGATACCGAGACAAATTCAATTGAACTAGGTGAAAAGCAGGATCTGTTAAAGAGTAACCTCACAGCTACTGATATCAATTATGTAAGCAAATCAAATTTAGTTAAAGGTGAATCTGTTATTTGCAAAATCAGGTATTCGGATAAGGGTTCTATTGCAGAAGTAATTTCCGCAGACGAAAATGAAATAAGCATAAAGTTTATGGTTCCGAAATCTGCAATAACTCCCGGGCAATCGGCAGTGTTATATGATGAACAAGGCTATGTAATTGCAGGCGGAATAATTAAAGCACAAATTAAATAAATAATCATTTAACAGCTTTAGAATAACATTTTTTCTATTCTTTTTAGTAAATTTGCGAAAGAAAAAATTTAATAAACTAAATTTCGAAGGAGGTAATCTTCGAACCTTATAAACATTTAAATGGAAAATTAAATGCTAAGGTTCTGGTATTAAACAGAAGCTACGAACCGCTTTCTGTCTGTAATGTAAAAAAAGCAATCGTTCTAACCCTTCTGGAAAAAGCAGAAATTGTCGCATCAAGCAACGGGAAAAAAATTCACAGTGCATTGATTAATTATCCCTGGCCAAGTGTTATCAGGTTAAATAAATATGTGACTGTTCCCTATAAAAAAGTTATACTTTCCCGTAAAAACATCCTTAGGAGAGACTCATTTAAATGTGTTTACTGTGGTAGAAGTGATCTGCCTTTAACAATCGATCACGTATTACCCAAAGCAAAAGGCGGAGAAGACATCTGGGAAAATCTGGTTACTGCCTGTGTTGTTTGTAACAATAGTAAAGGTGACAGAACGCTGGAAGAAGCGGATATGAAACTGAAGTTTAAACCGTATCGTCCTCATTATATTCTTTTCATTAGCAATTCTGTTAGTAAGGTTGATGATAACTGGAAACCTTACCTTTTCCAGACTTAAAACCTTAAGCCGGAAATATTACTATCGTTTAAATTAATTTTTACTGTGTTTTTCAATTTCTATTTAATGGAATTAATAATAGATTTTTACTCACATTTTTAAAGAATAAACAAAATTAAAACTTATGCGGAAAAAAAGAATCTTAAGCGGAATGCGTGCAACCGGTAAATTACATCTCGGTAATTATGTCGGTGCTCTTGAAAACTGGATTAAACTGCAGGATGAATATGAAAGCTATCATCTTATTGCAGATTACCATAACCTTACTACAAATCTGGATACTGCAGAAATTTATCAGAACACAATTGATATGGTAATCGATTGGCTTGCAGCAGGACTTGATCCGGTTAAGAGCCCGTTTTTCAGGCAATCACAAATTAAAGAACATACTGAATTGCATTTGATCTTTTCAATGTTGATTACTACTGCCAGACTTGAAAGAAATCCTACTCTGAAAGACCAGGTCAGGGACCTGAACATTGAAAACATTATATACGGACATTTAGGTTATCCTGTTTTACAGGCAGCCGATATTCTTTTATACAAAGGTGAAGTTGTTCCTGTTGGTGAAGACCAGGTTCCTCACGTAGAAATTACAAGAGAGATTGCACGTAAATTCAACTTGCAATACGGAGAAGTATTTCCTGAATCGGAACCGCTGCTTACAAAATTTCCACGGTTGCCGGGTCTTGACGGACAGGCAAAGATGAGCAAGTCACTTGATAATACAATTCTTATGTCAGACGGACCGGATATAGTGAAGGCTAAATTAAAAAAAGCTGTTACGGATCCGTTAAAAATCAGGAAAGGTGATCCGGGTAGACCGGATGTTTGTCTTGTGTTTACTTATCATAAAAAGTTTAATATCCAGGATGAAGTTGAAGATATCAGAACTAATTGCAGTTCAGGTGCATTAGGTTGTGTTGATTGTAAAATGAGATGTGCAAATGCGCTCAATTCAATTTTAGCCCCTATAATTGAAAAGCGTAAATATTACGAAGCAAATTTGCATGAAGTAAAAGATATTTTAAACGATGGTGAAAAACGCGGTAGAGCAGTTGCTCAGCAAACAATGAGTGAAGTCCATGAAAAAATGCAATTAGGATAGGCATTGTATAAGATTAAGTTACAGCAGTTTGAAGGTCCTCTTGATTTGCTTCTCTTTTTTATTAAGAGAGATGAGTTGAATATCTATGATATTCCTATATCCAAGATTACCAAAGACTTTGTTGAATACTTAAACCTGATTAAAATGCTCGATCTTGAAGTTGCAGGCGATTTCATTCTTATGGCCACGACTCTCATGCAGGTAAAAGTTAAAATGCTTTTACCAAAAGAAGTTGATGATAAAGGTGATGAGATTGATCCGCGCGCAGATCTTGTTAAAGCTTTACTTGAATATAAAAAGTACAAGGAGATGGCCGAGGAATTATCTTTCTTTGAAGCCAACCAAAGGAAAATAATGTACCGCGGAGATTATTCATCAGACTATAAAATAAATTACCAGGAATATGATACTCTGCTAAAAAATATTTCAATGTATGATCTCATGAAGGCTTTCAAAAAAGCTTTGATGGATAAGCCTAAAGAAGTAATACATGAAGTCAAAAAGATACCTGTAACAATTGATGAACAGATTGAGTTTATTTTCAACAAAGTTGCCGCTGCCGGTGAAGTTAATTTTGTTGAACTGATTAAAGGTATGCAGGAAAAATTGAGAATTATTGTTACTTTTATAGCGCTTCTTGAGATGATTAAGATGGGCAAACTTGGTATAAGAACATCAAGAAATTTTAACGACTTTGTAATTTATAATTTGCAGAATGGACAAAATTTATTACCCAATAATTGAATCTTTGGTCTTCGCATCAGAAGAACCTGTATCTTTGGATTTAATCTTTACAGCCATTAAAGAAATTGATGGCGATGATGTGGATATTTCCAAAGATGAAATTGAAAATGTAATAGACGAGATAAACGTTAAGTACACATCTTCGGATTTTCCATTCAATATTGTAAAGGTTGCAAACGGATTTTCATTTGCTACAAAACCGGAGTATGGAAAATATGTCGGCTTCCTTTCAACAGAAAGGAGTAAAAGAAGACTGAGCCAGGCAGCTATTGAAACGCTTGCAATTATTGCTTATAAACAGCCGATTACAAAACCCGAACTTGAAGCTATAAGAGGTGTGAACTCGGATTACATTATAACTACATTGCTTGAAAAAAATCTTATAACAATTAAAGGAAGAGCAGAAACAATTGGTCGGCCTTTGTTGTACGGAACTACTGAAGAATTCTTAAAATACTTTGGCCTTTACCAGATTAGTGACTTGCCTAAACCGAGAGAGATTGAAGAAATTATGAAGGATGAGGATTTCATTGAGCAAAAACAAAAAATAATGATGAACCTGGTAGAGGAAGATTTAGAAAAAGAGGAACAAAATGACATCGAACAAAATCCGGCTGAATAAATATTTAGCCGAGTGCGGTATAGACTCACGCAGAAAAGTTGAAGAGCTAATCTCACAGGGAAGAGTAATTGTTAATGGCGAAGTTATAAATGATTTCTCCTTTAAGGTTGATGCTGCAGAAGATAAAGTATTACTCGATGGTGAACCAATCAGACTACAGAAAAAAGTATACTATTTGCTGAACAAACCAAAAGGATATGTTACTACCACTTCTGATGAGAAGAACAGGAAAACAGTCATGGAACTTGTTAGATCTGACCTAAAGATTTTTCCTGTCGGCAGGTTAGACTTTAATACTACCGGACTATTGCTGTTAACCAATGACGGAGATTTTACAAATCTTCTCCTTCATCCCAACAATAAAGTGCCAAGGATATACCGTGTTGCACTCGATAAAATGCTTGATGAAAAAGACAGGCTGGTTCTTATTAAAGGTATTATGCTTGAAGGTAAAAAGGGACGATTTGAAGATGTTCGCTACAAAGATTTGAAAATGAAGAAGCAGGTTACAATAAAAACTGTTGAAGGCAGAAATCATTTTGTAAAGAATATGTTTAAAGTGTTGGGTTACAAAGTAACCTCACTCAGCAGGATTAAATTTGCAGGGCTTTCTTTAGGTGATTTACCAATTGGCGCTTACAGAGAGCTGACTAAAGATGAAATAAAAGGAATTTTAAAAAAGAATGTTTAGGAACATTAAAATATTTTTCTTCCTTGTTTGTTCAGTATCAGTTTACGCTCAGGTTTTTCCTGTTGCTCCTTTTGAAAAGACCGGTAAATCGTTCAACCAGGATTTCTGGCAGCAGGTAGATGATATATTTAATGATCCTAATTTTGTTGGCGCTAACTGGGGTGTTGTAATCCGTTCGCTTGAAACAGGTGAGTATTTATATAAGCGTAATGAAAATAAATTATTTATGCCCGCATCCTGCTTAAAAATATTTACCACTATTTCCGCATTGGAAATTCTTGGCAAAGATTACAGGTTTAAAACCAATGTTTTTCTTAACGGTACTCTGGATGGCTCAATTCTGCAGGGAGATGTTATCGTACAGGGATTTGGAGACCCGACAATCAGTGATAGATTTTATAACGGTGATTTGTTTTATGTATTTAATTCGTGGGCAGATTCGCTTGCTAAACTTGGGATTGATGAAATTAATGGTAACCTGATTGGTGATGATAATGCTTTTGATGATAACGGCCTTGCACCGGGTTGGGCTTGGGATGATGAAAGTTACTGGTACTCTGCTCCAACAGGCGCTTTATCTTTTAGTGATAATTGCGTTGGTATATCTGTAAGACCTTCTCAAAATGGATTGCCTGCAATGATTTCAGTTTCACCGGAATCCAAGTACGTAACTATTCTGAATAAAGTAAATACAGTTGAAGCGAATATTGAATCTGATGTTAATGTCTTTAGGGAAAGAGGCACCAACATAATAACTGTTTACGGCAGGATTGGTGAAAACTCCGAAGAGAAAAAAGTTTACGCAACAATCAACAATCCAACCCAGTTTATGATGGTTGTTCTTAAGGAAGTTCTTCAGCAAAAAGGTATTAAAGTAAATGGCTATGCGGCAGATATTGATGAGGAACTTATAAATCCCGACTATAACGGTATGGTAAAATTGTTAACCTATTACTCACCGTCTTTAAGTGAAATTGTTAAAGTTATAAATAAGAACAGTCAGAATTTTTATGCTGAACAGTTATTAAAAACTTTGGGTTATGAGAAAGAAGGATTCGGATCTATTGAGAATGGAATCCATGTTATCAAAAATTTCTTTGGTGAAATTGGCATCAACCCTGAAATGATGATTATGGTTGACGGCAGCGGGTTATCCAGGTTGAATCTTATTACACCTAAGCAAATGACTGATTTGCTTACGTACATTCACAGTAAAGATAATTTTAAAGTTTTTTATGAATCACTACCTGTTGCCGGTGTTGACGGAACTCTTGCCAGAAGGATGAGAAAAACCAAAGCTGAAAATAATGTTAGGGCAAAGACCGGTTACATAAGCGGTGTCCGGTCATTGTGCGGCTACGTTTATTCAGCAGATAATGAACCGCTTATTTTTTCTGTTTTTGTTAATAACTATATCGTACCGTCTGCACTTGCAGATAATTTGCAGGACCTTCTCTGTCTTCGTCTTGCAAACTTTACAAGAAAATAATTTGGAGGAAAATTGGATAATATAATTCAGGATATTAATACTTTAATAAAACGCAGACTTGAAGAACGCGAAGAACTTCTTAAGAAAAATGTTGAACCGTTTGCTTACAGCTTTGATGTTGATTCATATTCGGATGATATTAAAAACACTTTTGTTGAAGGTGAAAATAAGGTTGTTAAAATTGCCGGCAGAATAATGGCTTTGAGAAGAATGGGTAAAGCCTCTTTTGCTCACATCCAGGATATGAAAGGCAGAATTCAGATTTATATAAAGAAAGATGATGTTGGAGAAGACTACGAAGTTTTTAAGCTTCTTGATATTGGTGATATAATTGGTATCGAAGGATTTGTATTCAAAACTAAGACAGGTGAAATTTCTGTTCACACTCAAAAATTAAGACTGCTTTCCAAATCTATCAGACCTATACCTATTGTAAAAGAAGAAGTTGATGAGAATGGAAATAAAATTGTTCATGATCAGTTTGTAGATAAAGAACTGCGATACCGACAAAGATACGTTGATCTTATTGTAAACCCGGAAGTAAAGGATGTATTTCTTAAAAGAAGCAGGATGATTTCATCCTTAAGAAAATTTTTAGATACAAATGGTTATCTTGAAGTTGAAACACCGGTATTACAACCTTTGTATGGTGGTGCTGCAGCAAAGCCGTTTGTAACGCATCATAATGCTTTAAATATTCCGCTCTACCTAAGAATTGCAGATGAGCTTTACTTAAAGAGATTAATAGTTGGTGGATTTGACGGTGTTTATGAAATATCCAAAGACTTCAGGAACGAAGGTATGGATAAAACTCACAATCCTGAATTTACAATGATGGAATTGTACGTTGCCTATAAAGATTATGAATGGATGATGAATTTTGTTGAACTGATGGTAACAACAATTTGTAAAGAAGTTTTCGGTAAACTTGAATTCGAAATCGAAGGTCAGTCTGTTAATTTTGCTTCACCTTGGAAAAGAGTTTCAATGGTTGATTCGATAATTGAAAAAACCGGCTTGAATATTTTATCTGCGACCGATGATGAATTGAAAGCTGCAATAAAGAAATTGGGAATGGAACCTGACCCGAATGAAACACGTGGTAAATTAATTGATGGCCTGTTCGAGATTGCCGTTCAGGGTGAATTAATACAACCTACGTTTGTTATGGATTACCCGCTTGAAATATCTCCACTTGCAAAGAAACATCGTTCCAAACAAGGTGTGGTTGAAAGATTTGAAGCTTTTGTTCTTGGAAGAGAAATTTGTAATGCTTTCAGCGAGTTAAATGATCCGATAGACCAGCGCGGAAGATTTGAGGATCAATTAAAACAAAAAGAAGCAGGTGATGAAGAAGCCCACCAGGTTGATGAAGATTTTATACGCGCATTGGAATTTGGTATGCCGCCAACTGCAGGGTTAGGAATTGGAATTGACAGGCTTGTAATGTTACTTACTAATCAGCCTTCAATCAGAGATGTGATTCTCTTTCCTTTGATGCGTCCGGAAAAATAAAAGCTGAAATGAAATTAATAAATTCCATTTTTGTATTTATGCTGGGAATTACAATTTTTTCTTCTGCTCAGGAGGATTCAACTAAATCTATTTCTGTAAAAAGTAGTAATGTGGAAATGCATTCTTTATTACTGGATAACCTTAGCCTGAAGAATAATCTGGTTAGACAAGGAAATAAAACTTCCTTACTAAATAATTTTAGTTCTGTTAAATCAATTGAAGTTGATCCTCTCGAAACCCAGATTGATTACAAAATGCTTACAGGATTCGGATTGCTTGTTGGTGGAAGTGTAGCAGTTGTTCATCAGAACTTTGTTAATTCCTGGTGGAAGAAAGATAGTGTGTACACAGGTAAATTCCACATTATGAACGATTGGTATTATGCGCTATGGGTGGACAAGATTGGTCATATGTACGCCACACATCTTTTGGCTCATGGCTTTTCTGGTGGATTTGATGCTTCTAATTTTACTGCTGAACAATCTACCTGGTTCTCCGCTTCACTTGCTTTGTTATATGAATTATATGTTGAAACTGAAGACGGTTATGCTTATCCAAGGTGGGGATTCAGTCCCGGTGATGCAACAGGAGATTTTCTTGGTGCAGCTTTTTATGTCTCACAGTATTATTATCCGTTCCTTAAAAATTTCCAACTGCGTTGGAGTTACTATCCGAGTGAAGCAATGAGAAACGGTACACACAAAGGAAATATCTCCGATGATTACGAAGGACAGATTTATTGGGTAAGCACAAGAATGAAAAATATTCTCCCGGAAAAAATTTCTGATTATTGGCCTTCATTTCTGAATTTATCTCTTGGCTACGGAGTTAGAGAATTAGATGGTTCCGGAGGAGGTAAAAAGGAATTTTATATTTCGTTTGATCTTGATGCAGAAGAACTTCCGTTACATGGAAGTATCTGGCAGTTTGTAAAGAATACGCTTAACTACATTCATTTTCCTTTACCCGGAATTAGAATTACTCCGGACGCTAAATTCTTTGTCTTTTGCTTTTAGGTGATTATTTGAAATACAGTATTATTATTCCAACACTTAACGAAGAAAAACTACTTGCTAATTTGCTAAAGCAGTTTAAAAATAATTCAATACTTTCTAAATATGATGCTGAAATAATTATCTCTGACGGAGGGAGCACAGACAATACTCTTCAGATTGCAAATCAGTTTACGAATAATATCCTCTTAAAAAAGACGGATGAAAAACAAAATATTGCCGGCGGAAGAAATGTAGGAGCAAAAATTGCAAATGGAAAATTTCTTATCTTTCTGTGTGCCGATGTTATTTTCGAAGATATAAATAAGTTCTTTGATTTCCTGGAAACAAAATTTGTTGATTCTTCATATTTAGGAATGACTTGTAACGTAAAAATATTTCCCGAAGAAGAAAGAACATCTGACAAGATTTTTCATTTGTTTCTAAATAATTATTTCTATTCACTGAATATTCTTGGTTTGGGAATGGGTAGAGGTGAATGCCAGGTAATATCAAAAGAAATTTTTGAGCAGTTCAATGGTTATAATGAGGAGCTTGCCGCAGGAGAAGATTTCGACCTGTTCAGGCGATTACGGAAGAAAGGTAAAATCCTTCATGCAAGAAATATATTGGTCTATGAATCGCCAAGGCGTTACAGAAAATACGGGTACTTAAGTGTTTTTAAAGATTGGTTTGTAAATTCGTTCTATGTTGTATTAAAGAATAAATCGGTATCAACAGAATGGGAACAAATAAGGTAACATTGAAATATTTATTATGCGTGCTTGTTTTAATGCTTCCTGCTGGATTATTAGCACAGGCAGAATTTGTTGAATACAATAATCCGGTTTATAATTTTTTAGAGCGGATGGATGCTTCTCATGTAATTGATAAGTTTAACAGTTTCGAAAGACCAACGACAAGAAAACAAGTAGCTCTTTATCTGCAGGAAGTTGAACTAAACCGGGGTTCTTTAAGTGATGCTGATAAGAAGATTTTTGATGATCTGAAATCAGAATTCGAATTTGAATTGACAGGAACAATAAATAACAGTCAATCCTTGTTCGGCAACTCCGGATATAATTTTCTATCACAGAAAGAAAAGTATCTTTTTAATTTCATTGAAAAGGATAAGTTCAATCTTTTCATAAACGGAGTTGCAGATTTCCAGGCCATTCACATTAACGACAGGGAAAATAGCTCGTCATCAGGTGCATCTTTTTTGAAATACGGCGGCCAAATGAGAGGAACAATCATAAATAGAATTGGATTCTCAATCAAAGGGACTAACGGAAAGGTCTGGGGAGATAGAACAGCAGCGTTGAACATAAATGATATTAAGTTTGCTTACAAGTATAATGTTGATCCGACAGTTCATACCGGTGGTGATTTTGTTGATAACACCGAGGGATATTTATCGGCTGATCTTGATATAGCACGATTCAAACTTGGCAGAGACAGAAAGATGATTGGTTATGGTCCGGTTCCTGTAATATTAGGTGACAACTTTCCAAACTTTGATTATCTGCAGTTCGATTTCAATTATAAATTCTTTTCATTCTCTTATCTTCATGGAAAATTGAATGGAATAATTACTGCATATACGGATTCAGTTCAGGGTTCTATAAAAAACAGCGAAGATAAATTCTTAGGTTATCACCGCTTTGGATTTAATATTTCAAAGGATTTCTCATTTGGACTTGGTGAAATGATTATTTATTCCGGAAGATCAATTGAATTTACCTATCTTAATCCATTTAACTACTATAAGAGTGCTGAGCACGCAAACCAGGATAGGGATAATTCTCTTCTGTTCTTCGATTTTCAGAATAACACTTTTGCCGGGTTAAAAATAAATGGAACAGTTCTTATTGATGATATTGATTTTGGCAAAGTAGGTAAGGGTTGGTTCGGAAACCAGCTTTTATACAACCTAACTTTGTATTCTTCAAATCTTTATAGGTTTGCACCGGTTGAGTTTTATTTGCAGTATATAAGATGTGAACCATATGTTTATACGCATCGGATTCACAATAACGGTTATACAACTTTTAATTATAATCTTGTAAATCCGATTCTGCCGAATAGTGATAAATTCATTCTCAGGATTAATTACAATCCGTATTACAGGTTAAAATTTTCTTTAGATGTTAATTTTTCAAGGCATGGCGCCAACGAACTGAATGATGACGGAACAGTTAAAACAAATTATGGCGGAGATGTGCTTGTAGGTCACAGGGAATTTGATAAAACTGAAGTATATTTTCTTGAAGGTGAAAGAGAGTATTACCGGAGTATTTCTTTTTACATTAATTACGAACCGGTAAATAATTACTATTTTATACTAAACCTTGTATATGAAAATAATTCATTAGCGAATTCTATACGTCAAAAGTATGTTAATGGTTTTATAACTTTAAGTTTCAGAATATGATGGAGCAATAAATGGAGAGAAAATCGAAATTCCCTTTAACCGGAATATTGTTAATTATAATAGGAATTGTACTTGGCATTGAAATTCAAAAAGTTATTTCTAATGATAACCTTAGAGAAAATTTAAAGAAGTTCAATGATGTACTGACTTATACAGATAAATTTTATGTCGAGAATATTGATTCGCAAAAATTAATTGAAGCAGCAATTACCGGGATGCTTGATTCATTAGATCCTCATTCGGTTTATATCCCTGCTAAAAATATGGAAACTGTCGAAGAACAGTTTCGTGGTAATTTTGATGGAATCGGAATTGAATTTCAGGTAATCAATGATACTTTAACTGTTGTATCACCAATAACAGGCGGCCCCAGTGAAGCACTTGGAATTATGGCTGGTGACAGAATTATTAAAATTGGCGGTAAAGAATGTATAGGTATTACCAATGAACAAGTGCGTGAGAAACTAAGAGGACCGGCAGGTTCAAAAGTAACAATTTCAATTTTCCGTCCCGGCAATAAAGATTTAATGGATTATGAAATTACAAGGGATAAAATTCCTTTGTACTCAATCGATGCGCATTTTATGTACAATAATGAAATCGGTTACCTGAGTGTTTCAAGATTTTCGGAAACCACCACAACAGAAGTTGTGGATGCATTGAATGATTTGAAAAAATCAGGTATGAAAAAGCTTGTGCTTGATCTAAGGAACAATCCCGGCGGATATTTAAACCAGGCTTTTCAGATTGCCGATTTATTTATTGACGGCGATAAACTTATTGTCTATACCAAGGGAAGAAGGGAAGAGTTTAACGAAGAGTACCGGGCTAAACAGACTTTTCCTTTTGAAAAAATTCCTTTGGTTGTTTTGGTAAACAGCGGCAGCGCATCTGCAAGCGAAATTGTATCAGGTGCAATACAGGATTGGGATAGAGGCCTGGTTGTTGGCGAAACTACCTTTGGTAAAGGCTTAGTTCAAAAACAATTTCTTCTTCCGGATAATTCAGCAGTACGGATTACAATTTCTAAATATTATACTCCATCCGGCAGGCTTATTCAAAGAGATTATAAGGATAAGAAAAGTTATTATTCTGATTTGATGAACAGGGAAGACCAGGCAGAAGGTGATAATATAGAACATAAATCAGAAAGAGATTCTTCAAAACCAATTTATAAAACCAAAGGTGGAAGAGTTGTTTATGGCGGCGGAGGCATTACTCCGGATTACATAATCCCTTCTGAAAAAATAACGCCGTATTCAGTTGCAATCAGAAGAGCTAATCTTTTCTACCAGTTTGTTCTAAGCTATATGGATAATCATGGTGAAGCGCTGAAGAATCAATTTGGCAATGATATTATTGCCTTCAAGAATAAATTTAATTTTACTGAAAGTGAACTGAATGAATTTGTTAAATATGTCTCATCAAAAAAAGTTGAATACAAAAAAGATGATTATGAAAAGGATAAAGATTTTATTAAAGCTCAGCTAAAAGCATATGTAGCGCGTGATATTTGGAAAAATACCGGATGGTACCAGACTTTGCTTGATATTGACAACCAGTTTGTAAAAGCTATTGGCCGTTTTAGTGAAGCAGAAAAATTATCGAAGTTATAAAACATGAAATTCCTGCGGATTATCCTGTTGCTAAGTATGGTGCTTTATTTTTCAGGATTCAGCGGCAATCACCATCCGTTTGCAAGTTCCAGTAGTTTAAGTGTAACAAGAGAAATGCAAACAGGAGAGGAGATTGTATACCTAGTTAAATATGCGTTTATAAAATTAGGCGAATTAAAGCTGGTCATTCTTGAAAAGAAACAAAAGGATAAAGAAACTTATTACAGAACCAAAGTTTATATTGATTCGTATTCCGGAATTCCCTTTGTTGATATTCACCAGATATTCGAAAGTAATTTTAGCACCGGCCAGTATAGTTTATTTTTCCGTGCGACCGAAAAGGAAAAAAATTATATCAAGTTTACTGACTATACATTTGACTACGCAAAGAACAAAGTATACGTAAAAAAGGGAAAGTATAATCCTTACCAAATCTGGGCGGATTCTTCAGCTAAGATAAATGCAAAATTCCAGGATGGTCTTTCTATATTTTATTTTGCAAGAATGAATACCGGACAGAAAAAATTTGTTAAAGTGCCTTGCTTTGTGACGGAGAAATTTGAATCCATGTCAATAAATTTTTATAATACTATTGAAAATATTTCAATTGATGCTGTTGACTACAACATACCATGCGTTAAACTTGATGGTAATACTACTTTTCGTGGAGTGTACGGTTTAACCGGAGAATTTGAAGGTTGGTTTACGAATGATAAATATGCAGTACCAACCATCGCTAAAATGCACGTTTATATCGGTAGCGTATCAGTTGAATTAAAAAGATGGAAGAAACAAGGATGGAAACCACCCCAGGCAAATTAAAAACTGAAGATAAATTATTCCCTTATCAGAACCTTTTTCCTGAAATTCATCCTACAGTGTTTCTTGCTGAAGGAGTTAAGATTGTTGGCGACGTTAAGATAGGTGAATTTTCAAGTGTGTGGTATAACAGTGTAATACGTGGTGATGTGCATTATGTTAAAATTGGTAATTACACAAATGTCCAGGATTGCAGTATGCTTCACGTTACCAATGGAAGATTTCCATTAAATATTGGTAACAAGGTAACTATTGGTCATAGCGTAAAACTGCATGGTTGTACTATCCTTGATTATTCTCTTATTGGAATTGGTGCAATAGTACTGGATGGTGCTGTAGTAGAGGAATACTCAATGGTTGCTGCAGGATCTGTGGTTAAACCGAATTTTATAGTTCCTACAAAAAAACTTGTTGCAGGTGTTCCTGCAAAGGTTGTAAGAGATTTAACAGACGCTGAAATTGCTGAGTTTGAAAAATCAGCCTTGAGATATAAAAAATACACGGATATAACCGTAGAATCGCTTTTAAACAGGAATGTAACATTATAATGAAAATCAAATTTTGGGGGGTAAGAGGTTCAATACCTGTTCCCGGAAAAAGTACGCTGAAATATGGTGGTAATACGCCGTGCGTGCAACTTCAATTTGATGACACGAATATCATTCTTGATGCAGGAACCGGTTTAAGAGAGTTTGGTAATTATCTGATTACACAACATAATTCCAGCAAGCAAATTAATTTATTAATTTCTCACACACACTGGGATCATATACAGGGAATTCCTTTCTTCCTGCCTTTCTTCAGGAAAGAATATTATGTAAAAATATTTTCCAGCATTACACGTGGAAATGAAGAGGGCTTTTTTATTGATGCCCAGATGAATCCTAATTTTTTTCCGGTTAGTAAAGAAATCTTTAATGCCCAGATTGAATTTGACAGGATCATGGAAAATATTTCATTTTATATAGGTGAGATAAGAGTTGATACTTTACCTGTAAATCATTCGCTTGGAACTTTGGCTTATAAATTCTCATTTGGAAATAAGTCTTTGATTTATATGACTGATAACGAAATAAGGTTTAACATACGAGATAATAATTTTAGCGAAGAAGGTCTTTACCAGTTAAATGAAAACCTCATTGAATTTTGCCAAAATGCAGATGTTCTGATTCACGATTGTATGTATAATAAAGAAAATCTCATAAGTAAAATTGGTTGGGGACATTCAAATAATATTTCGGTTACACATTTCAGTATATTGGCAGGTGTTAAAAAGTTAGTGCTATTTCATTATGATCCTGATTTTTCCGATTCGGCGATTGATAAATTATTACAGGATGCGCTGAACATCATTAAGGAGAAAGATTCAGACCTGGAATGTATAGCTTCACGGGAGGGTATGGAATTAGAAATAGTAATCTAATTCTATATTTGTTATATTTTAACAGAAAAAAAAGAATCGTAGTTAACAACTGTGATAAAAAATTGTTACGTATCGAATGATGTCAAGAATTTCAGAATTGACAAAGTAGTTGTCCACAGAATAATTTATGAGTTAAAAAAAGAGTTTGGTTTTTCTGTTTTGAATTTAGAATTGAATTTTGTTTCTGAGAAAACTATACATGCTATAAATAAAAACTACCTGAATCACGACTATTCGACTGACATTATAACATTTAACTATGGAAAAACATTAAAAGAATTCGAAGGAGAAATTTTTATTTCTCTTCCCGATGTTAAACTGAACGCAAAAAAATACGGCTGTAAATTTAATGAGGAACTGCTTAGGGTTATAATTCATGGAATTCTTCATATGCTCGGGTATGAAGATTATTCAAAAAAAGATTACATTGAAATGAAAAAAAAAGAAAATTTATTTTTAGTTAAGTTAAGACACTTAATCAGGAAAGACAGAATTATCTATGACAACTGACATTGTTGAAGTATTAGTGAAAATTCTTAAAGGATTGGGTGACGACAATTCCCTTGAGGAGATGAATAAATCTTTATCGGCAGATAAAGGTTTATCCAAACAAATGCTAAGTACTGCTTTTAGTTTAATGTTAGATAAGCAACTTGCAAAAAAATCAAAAAAGAATATATCCGGATCAGAAAATATCCGTTTCCTGAATGATGAAGAAAAATTTCATTTAGGCTCTGAAAATTACGAGTATTTAATGAGGTTAATGAATATTGGCTTGATTGATAATTTTACTTTAGATTTGATTTTAGAGCAAACCCTGTTATTTCCTACAACTAAAATTTCTAAAGAAGAAATTAACTGGATTGTATTAATGTCTCTTGTAGATTTCGAAAAAGATATACTACCCGGTAGCAGATACATTCTATTTTCATCAGACAATATTAATTAATTGAGGTCCTTTTAATGAGCAAAAATCTCGTTCTTGT
>QZKB01000005.1 GCA_003599415.1 Ignavibacteriales bacterium
ATTTTTATAGATTCCCGTTTGCACGGGAATGACATATTAAATTTTCCAGCTAATTCTGTTTGTTATTTGAAAGTGATGCTTCTGAGTTAAAAATTAGAAGCCAGATAAAACTGTGTAAACATAATTTTCTTTTTTGACATCTGACATTTCACTTCTCTTAACAAAGAACTGAAACCTGGTTACATCTTCTTCAGACTTTTACCGTCTTCGGATAATCTTGAGATATATTTCTCCGGATTCTTTTCAACTTTAGCAAGACACTTTTTACAGCACAATCCATATGTTACACCTTTGTATGTGTAAGTAATACTATTGTCTTCAAGCTCTTCGCCGGATACGGGACAAACTTTATTGTTTGCCATTTTAACAGTTTTAGTTTCGTTCTTTTTAACTTCTTCCTTTTTGATGTCGGAAGATTTTTTCCCGACAACCTCTTTTGTAGTTTTTGCTTTGGAATCTTTAGCTGTCTTATCCTGGGCGAAACTTACTAAGGTTAGGCTTACAAAAAATACAGCGGCAAGAAGCAATCTGAATTTCATTTTATTTCCTTTCAGGTTTATCCTAAATGATTGAGAGTAATTAAATTTTTAATGCCATAATTACAACACAATCGTAGAAAGAAAAGTTCGTGAGATCAGATTATTTTTATTTCAGTAGAACGAAGCCAGCCAATCTTACCATCTGCAAGACGTACCTTGTACCAATCGCTTACTTTATCATCAATTTGGATTTTCAATCCTTCATGAATAATAAATGCATCATTGCTTGAAACATCCGGTGAAGCTTTTACGGTTACTGCCTGCTCAACAATTACTGCATTTGTAAATTGGGAATCCTGGTGCAGACGCAAACCGAAAAAGACAAGCGATAAAATAAAAACACCAAGTATTACACTTCCCGAAATGAAAGCCCATTTCTGGATTATTATTTTATTGATTACGAAATATGCGGCGGCTGTAAGCAGCAATAAAATCATCAGGAAATAAAGGAAGTAAAGCCAGCCGTTAACAGAGAATAAATTAACAAGCGATTCAAACCATCTTATAAAGAAAAGTTTTGGGAGCACCTCAATTTTATCTATTGTTCTTGCGTTTGCAATAGCAAGGTTATGAATAATATCTTCGTCACTTGGAGCAAGCTTCAAAGCCTTTTCATAATTAAGAATTGAATAACCAAGTTTACCCAGGCGGAAATATGAATTGCCGAGGTTATAATAAAGTTCGCTGCTTTCGTAACCGTAATTTAAAACTCTTTCGTAAAGTTTAGATGCTTCCTCAAATTGATTTTTCTGGTAAAGATTATTTCCGTTTTGCATCAGGTCTTCAACTTCCGATGCACTGCAGATTATTGATAAAAATAATAAGAATAAAAAAGTGATTTTATATTTCATGATTTTCTTTTAGTAATCAGTTGATTTTCCAATTCAACAATTATTCTTGTAGCTTCCTGGTACATTTCGTTCATAGATGCACTTTCACCCGCCTGCGGTGCAAATCTTGCAAACTCACATTTCTCAATAGATGCTTTTACACCACTAATTAGCTGCTCGTTAATATTTCTTACCTGCAAAAGTGAAATTGCTTTCTCAACAGAGAATTCAGCTTTAGAAATTCTTAATTTATCTTCAAGGTAACCAAACAATGCCTGTGATATATCCGAATAAAACATTTCCTGGTTGTTGGCATCCAAAGATTTTTTAGCAGTCTTTAACCTGTTGCGTGCAATCTTTTCTGCTCTCTGGTATTTCATCAACTGAACGTTGCCGGATAATCTGTCTTCACGTTTTTTCCATCCGACTAAACCAACAAAGGCAATCAAAGGCACTAAAGTCATCGCCCAGAACCAAACTTTTTCATAAGCATACTCGCCTCTTTTCTGCAAAGATATCCCGGAAGTTTTTATATAACGGATATCTTCACCAAGCATCTTTACATCTTCTTTGCTGAAACCGGCTAGGTTGCCGTCATAATTACCTTCTCCCTTTTCAACATTTATAGAAAATGCCTGCGAACGCAATGTAACATATTTACCTGTTGAAGGATTAAAATATGAAAACTCAACCGGGGCAATTTCCTTTTTACCTTCTACCCTTGGAACAATAAGGTATTCAATTATTTTCTGCCCGGAAATTCTTCCGCTTTTACTGATCTGTTCGCTTGTTTTAGGTTCATATTTTTCAAAACCGGCGGGAAATGTTAATTCCGGTATTTCAAGCAAGCTGATATTTCCTGTTCCGCTTATCGACAGCCTTAATGTGAATGGTTCATTGGACTTGATTTTACCGTTTTCAATTTTTGCATCAAAATTAAAATTGCCTACTGCCCCATTAAAAGAAGCAGGAACGTTTTCCGAAGGAAGAGGAACAACATTTATTTTCAATGTATTGGAAACAGCTCTGTAATCAACTGTCTGCGACTGGTTAAAAAACGGATCATTAAAGAATTCATCAAAAATATCTCCGCGTTTTCTCGGTTTCGGAACCGATACAGGTATAGTTAATTCAAACGGGGTAACTGATAGCTGACCTGATTGTGTTGGGAAAAGTGCCGCACGTTTAAGAACAGCAACATTAAATTTCTTTCCGTCCACAACTTCAGTTGTAAACATAATTCTGTTAATTGATTCAAGTTCTTCAGACCAGAATCCCTGGTACTGCGGCAGCTTTGAAATTTGCGGCGATGAAATATTTAATCTTGTATATAATTTATACGTAACCGTAACCTGTTCACCTTTGTAAACCTTTTGCCTGTCTGCAAAAGCGCGGATAAAAACATTCTCACCGATATTTTTTGTGTCAACCTTTTGCTCACCCTGTTTCTGCTGTTGTTGCGTTTGCGAGCCGGAACCTTTAACAACATTTATTTTCAGAAGTTCTGTTGAATATTTCTTTCCTTTAAAATCAATTGAGGCTGAACCAATTGTATATGAACCAAGTGAAGTTGCTGAGACATAATAAGAATATGTAATTGAAGCAGAAACTGCTCCATTAATAATCTGCATACTTGTGGATTGATTTGGACCCGATAACACTTTAAATCCTTTGAAGTCCGGTTCTTTAAAACTCCGGATGCTGTTAAGATCATTACCATGAAATTCGAACGCAACTTCGAACGGTTCATTCAATCCCACTGTTGTATTATTTACGGATGCAATGAAAGATTGGGCACAAGTATCCCTAAGCAATAAAATGCTTAGTATTACAAAGACGTATAGTTTTACTTTAGACATTTTTATTATAAAATTCTTTTAACAGATAATCTTCATTTGTAAATATTCAATCTGATCACCAGTCTTTATCAGTTTTAACTTTCTTGGCAGCAAACTTACGCAACTTTTTCTGTAAATCCTGCTCATTATTTTTAAGGGCATTAAGAATTCGTTTGGCTTCTTCCTTCGACATTTTATTTTTATCCTGCTGAGCCTGCTGCTGTTGTTTCTGCTTATCCTGTTGCTTTGTATTATCCTGCTGGGATTGCTGATCCTTATTCTGGTTCTGATTTTTATTCTGCTGGTCCTGCTTATTCTGATCTTGTTTGTTTTGATCCTTGTTCTGGTCTTTATTCTGATTCTTATCGTTTTTATTTTTATTCTGCTGCTTCTGTTCTTTCTGCTGCTTCAGCATATTCAACGCGTAAGAAAGATTATATTTTGTTTCCTGATCATTCGGATTAAGCTTTAAGGCATTTTTATAAGCATCAATACTTTCCTGATACTTTTCGGTTTTAAGAAGAGAGTTGCCGATGTTGTGATAAGTTTTAGCTTTATAATCATTATCATTTGTATTCTTTAACGCTAATTGAAATGACTTCATTGCTTCATCATATCTTCCCTGTTTGTAATGAGAATCCCCAAGATTAAAAATAGCGTTGAAGTTTTTAGAATCTTTTTCAAGGCCCTTTTTAAAGTCCACTTCAGAATCATTATACTTTTTGCCGTTATACTTTTCTACACCGTCGTTTACAAGTCCCCGCAAACTTTGTGCGTTAACAGTAAACGGAATACCGATAATAAACAACAACGCCAAATAATATTTTAATGCTTTGCGTCTTAGCGTCTTAGCGGTAAAATAAATCCGCAAAGGCACGAAGTCGCAAAGGAACCGCATATTTTTCTCTGATGTATTCATGTTATTCTGATTCTATTCCAAGTTTCTTAAATAATTTTGATAATAACGCAGAGCGCTTCTCAGTGAAAAAGAACTCAAATAATAATAACAAAATTGCCGGGGCAAGTAAGTAGTAAAATCTGTCCTCGTAATCTGTAACGCGTGTTGTTCCGAATTCAGTCTTTTCAAGTTTTGATAAATCATTATAAATTGATTCAAGTTCATTACCGCCTGAAGTACCGTGATAATATTTGCCGTTGCCGTCGTTTGCAATTTGTTCAAGAGTAAGTTCATCAAGCCTTGTTAAAACGATGTTGCCCTGGTTATCGGTTTTATAAGCTGTTTGCCCGGATTGATTTCCCAATGGAATTGGTACACCGCTTTGAGAGCCTAACCCAATCGTATAAATCTTTATACCCTTTTCTGTAGCTTCATTTACTGCAGAAGTTATATCACCTTCATGATCTTCGCCGTCTGTAATAACAATAATAACTTTCTCCGTCTTTGCATCTTCTCTGAATGATTTAGTGGCAGTTCTTATTGCTTCAGCAATAGCTGTTCCCTGCTGTGGTACAGTGTTAAAGTTGATTGCATTGAGCAAAAGATTTGCGGCAGCATAATCAGTAGTTAAAGGGAACTGAACAAAGGCTGCCCCTGAAAATACAACCATACCGATTCTATCGCCTCTTAATTTTTCTATCAGCATTCCAATTGAATGTTTAGCAGCTTCAATCCTGTTCGGTTTAACGTCTTCAGCTTTCATACTTAATGAAACATCAAGCAGAATAAATACATCAATACCTGTCTGTTTTACTTCTTCGTACTTTGTACCAATCTGTGGATTGGCAAGAGAAAGAATTAACAAAGCAAGAATAAACAGAACAAGAAAACTTCTTACATAAAACTTATTTCTACTTCTTTCAGGACTTAATATTTTCAGCAGCTTCTTATTTGTAAAGGTTTCAAGAAGTTTACTCTGCTTCCTGTATAAAAACCATAAAGCGACCATCAGTACAGGAATTATGTACAAAAGATGTAAATACTCACTATGTGCAAAACGAAACATAAATTTATTAACTATTTATTATTAACTATTGAAAACTGATACTTGATACTGGATGCTTGATACTCGTTACTGGATGCTTGATTTATGGTTTTAATCCAGAATCCAGAATCCAGTATCCCAAGTTTTTCATCTCTACGGAATCTTTCGCAATACAAATCTCGATACTCCAATTTCAACTAAAAAGAAAAACATACCGGCAGCAAGCCAGCCATAAAAAAGTTCTTTGGCATTCCTGTAAGATGTTACTTCAACCTTCGTCTTTTCCATCTTATCAATTTCATTATAAATATCTTCTAATTTTTTATTACTTGTAGCGCGGAAATATTTCCCGTTAGTGTTTGCTGCAATTTGCTTAAGTACCGCTTCATCAATTTCTACCGGAACCATTTGATAACGAATTCCAAAAGGAGTCTGGAACGGATAAGGAGCCTCTCCGATTGTACCGACACCAATTGCATAAATTCTTATCCCGAACGTCTGGGCAATCTGGGAAGCTGTCAAAGGATCAACTTCACCGGCATTATTCACACCATCAGTTAAAAGAATAATAACTTTGCTTTTCGCTTTGCTGTCCTTTAACCTGTTCACGCCATTTGCAATTGCATTACCTATTGCAGTACCATCTTCAATCATCCCGCTTCTAATATCTTTAAGTAAACCACGAAGTACAGGATAATCAACGGTAAGCGGGCATTGGGTAAAACTATCTCTTGAAAAAATAACCAATCCGATTTTATCCGTAGTTCGGCCAAGGATAAAATCATCAGTAACTTTTTTTGCAGCTTCTAACCTGTTCGGTTTAAAATCCTCTGCAAGCATACTGCCGGAAATATCAAGCACCATCGCAATATCAATTCCTTCAGTATAAATATTTTCACCCGACGTAAAACTCTGTGGTCTTGCAAGCGCTATAATTAATAAAGCTATGGCAACCAATCTTAAAACTACAGGCGAATGTCGAAGTCTTTCCTTTAATGATTTAGGAAATTCACTAAGCATTTTTACCGATGAATATTTTATGGATACTTCTTTATGTTTTCCTGTTCTCCAATAGTAATAAGCGAGGAACGGAATTACGAGCAGCAGCCAGAGAATCCATGGAAAGGCGAATGTAATACCTTTAAACATTCTTCACCTCTTCTGCCTGTACTGCTATTGGCTGTTGCTTTGGAATTGTTGAATTCACAATCTCGTATGCCTGATTCATCATTTCAATATTTATATCATTCATAGGAATAAACTTTGCGAACTTAACCATGTCGGCATTACTTAAAAACCTTGAAGTTATTTCAAGAACAACGGAGGCATCTTCAACCTTCATAAGATTATCAATTACTTCTCCGGTTGTAAGTTCAAGCGCAGGCACTTTAAAACGTCCTTCAAAATAGCGGCGGATAATTTCCGTTACTTCAGAATGATATTCCTTTATCAATCCTTTCTGCCATAACTGCTTTTCTTCAAGCAATTTTAAATCGTCCAAAGCAGCTTCGTGAGGTTCTTTAATAATTTCCGGGATTATACCAAGCTTCAAATCTCTCTTCTTCTTATAATACCTGTAAATAAAATAGGCACCGGAAAGAACTGCAATTCCTATTAACACATAAAGAAGAATTAATTTCCAGTCCAATGGAATCTTAATTGGTTCTTTCACATCCTTAATTTCCGCACGTTGGTCAACCGCAAGCGTTTGAACTGTGAACGAAACCGGGTTGGTTAACACAATTTTCTTTTCTTTACCGCCTTTACCGGAATAAGTAACCGGCAAAGCAGGAATAAAAACATCACCAGAATCATACTTGGAAAGAAGAAACTTAAACTTTGATATTACTTTACCATCCTGTTTCTCTTCTTCAAATGGAAAAACCTTCAGCAGATCAACCCCTTTCAGGCTATCTTTTATTGAAGGAGCATATACTTTAACATTTTCATCGTGAGTAACATTGATTGAAAAGTTTATGTAGTCGCCGACTTCATAAGTAGTTGAATCAGCAAACGCTTTTACTTTAACTTCCTGGGCAAGAGTGAAAGAAGTAAAGATCAGTATAAGAATAAAACCGGAATAAATTTTCTTTACCATCTTCTCTCACGCAATCTGAAAAATTCAATTAAAGGTTTTATATATGATTGGTTAGTCTGAATGTTGATTGAATCGAGCCTGCTCTTAATAAACAAGGATCTTCTCTTTTCATAATTTTCAAGACGATTCTTGACAAACCACTTCTGAAAAGCTTCATCAGATGTATCTATATATCTTTCCTGCCCCGTTTCAGCATCCTGCAATTTAATTAAGCCAACCTTTGGAATAAGATTTTCCTTTTCGTCTGTGAGCACTACACCAATAAAATCATGCTTCCTGCCAACAGTCCGGAGAATTCTTTCATATCCGTTATCCATAAAATCCGAGATCAGGAATACAATACTTCTTTTCTTGATTGCATTGTTCATATACTCAAGTGCAGCTTTAATATTTGTTCCCTTACCTTCAGGTTCAAATGAAAGTACTTCACGAATAATTCTTAGAACGTGTGTTCTTCCTTTTCTCGGGGGAACAAACCTTTCAATCCTGTCAGTAAATAAAATCAGTCCAACTTTATCATTATTCTTCATCGCAGAGAAAGCAAGGATAGCGCTTAACTCGGCAGCAATTTGTTGTTTTGTTTTTTCGATACTACCAAACACAAGCGAGCCGCTAAGGTCTACAAGCAGCATCACGGTAAGTTCACGCTCTTCTTCAAATATTTTTATAAACGGATGCCCGAACCTTGCTGTAACATTCCAGTCAATGTTTCTTATATCGTCACCAAACTGGTACTCGCGCACTTCGGAAAATTCCATCCCTCTTCCTTTAAAAACGGAATGATATTCACCGCTAAAAACCTGGTTAACAACGCCCTTGGTTTTTATCTCAATCTGACGAACTTGTTTCAATAATTCTTTTGTTAACATTGTCCCATATCCAAACCCTCTTCCTAAGGTTTACCAGCCTTTGGCTGAGGAGGGGGTTTTTAAATCAATTATATATTTATTATTTGAAATCAATTAAACTCTCAATCTTTATTTCAAGTCCCTCTTTGAGGGCTTAGTAACATAATTTGATGATTACTCATCCCAAGCGTACTTATCAACCTTTGGCTGAGAAGAAATATTTGATACGAGTTATACAAAATCATTTTCATCTGTTCAGAAAAAATTCTTAATTAACGCCTCTCCCCTTGGGGGAGAGGTTGGAGAGGGGCTGGCCTATTAAGGCACCTCTATCTTATTCAAAATTTCCTGGATAATTGTTTCCGAAGTAATTTCTTCAGCTTCCGCTTCATAAGTAACCGCAACCCTGTGGCGTAAAACATCATAACAAATATTTCTTACATCTTCTGGAATTACATATCCTCTTCTCTTAATAAATGCCATTGCACGCGCACCAAGTGCAAGATATATTGTAGCACGCGGTGAAGCTCCGTAAGAAATCAAATCTGCAAGGTTTGGCAATCCATATTCTTTAGGATTCCTTGTAGCAAAAACTATATCAAGAATATAACGGTCAATCTTATCATCAACATAAATTTCCTGTACAAGATTTCTTGCTTTCAGAATATCCTGCGGAGAAATAACTGGTTGTATCTGGTTGAATATTGAACCATCTACGTTGCTTTTCATTATTTTCAATTCTTCTTCGCGGGTAGGATATGTTATCTTCACTTTAAGCATAAACCTGTCAACCTGCGCTTCAGGTAAAGGATATGTTCCTTCCTGCTCAATAGGATTCTGAGTTGCAAGAACTAAAAACGGTTCTTCTAATTTAAATGTCTGCTCGCTAATTGTAACCTGCCGTTCCTGCATCGCTTCAAGTAAAGCGCTTTGAACTTTAGCGGGAGCACGGTTAATTTCATCTGCAAGAATAAAGTTTGAAAACACTGGTCCTTTCTTCACAAAGAAATTTCCGTCCTTCTGATTATAAATCATTGTTCCGATTAAATCTGCAGGCAATAAATCCGGAGTAAATTGTATGCGCTGGAACTTTGCTTTCATTGCGGCGGAAAGAGATTTAATTGCGAGTGTTTTAGCAAGACCCGGAACTCCTTCAAGTAAAACATGCCCGTTTCCAAGCAGTCCAACAACAAGTCTTTCAACCATAGCTTTCTGACCGACAATAACTTTTCCGATTTCATTAAAGAGAAGGTCTATAAAAGCACTTTCATTTTTAATTTTCTCGTTTAGAACTGTTATATCCACTTTATCCTCGATAAATTTTATTTTTAACTTTTTTTGTACAAAGACTGGTAAACTTTGGTTTCAAAAAATATTGATGAAACTTAAGATTTTCAAATAATATAGTAAGTTTTACCATTTTTTAACGAATAGATGATTGATATAAGCCTGGAATAGTGAAATGATGGAATGATAAAACAGTGAAGTTCTTTCCGCGTGTCAAGTTCCTAACTTGACACTGAGTTCCGATTAACTTTTCATTATTTAATTAGGAGAATTAATTTATTTTAATCAAAACTAAGCAAATATTACTTTTTAATAATTTGGTTGATGAGCCGATGGACAGAGTTGCTAAGCTGAGTATATCGAATATTTATCGAAGACCTGCTGAAGCAACAAATTTTTATGTTATTAAAATTCATTTTCAGTAGGATTTTATTTATCACGCATGATATTTTTTCCATCAATTGAATGATTAAATAATTCCATTAGTTATATTTGTGTCAAAAATTTTAAGGTATTCTCAGTCAATCAATTTTCTTACAGGAATTACAATGGGTCTTATTACTTATCCTAACGGACAGAAATCACTTCTGAGCACTAAAGAAACAGAAATTGCAATCAAGTTAATTAAAGATTTTTTCCAGCTTAATCTTGCTACCGAACTTAACCTTAGCCGCGTTACAGCACCATTGTTTGTACCGGCGAATACAGGAATAAATGACGACTTAAACGGAATTGAAAAACCTGTCGCTTTCAATTCAAAAGCACTTATTGGAACAAAGCTTGAAATTGTACAATCGCTGGCAAAGTGGAAAAGAATGATGCTGGGACAGATGTCATTTGAACCGGGCTATGGTTTGTACACTGATATGAACGCAATAAGACCTGATGAAGAATGTCTTGATAATACTCATTCACTTTATGTAGACCAGTGGGATTGGGAAAGAGTAATCACTCCTGAAAATATGAACCGGGATTTCCTGGAATATATAGTAAGGAAAATTTATTCTATACTTAAGCGAACCGAACATTACGTCTGCGAACGTTACTCATCAATTAAACCTGAATTACCGGAAGATATTGTTTTTGTTCATTCACAGGAATTACTTGATTTATATCCTGATCTTGATCCGCGTGAAAGAGAGAATAAATTTTTACACGAACATAAAGCTGCTTTCATTATTGGTATTGGCGGAGAATTATCAGACGGTTCGGTTCATGATTTGCGCGCCCCGGATTATGATAACTGGAGTTACTCAAACGGTAATGGACAGAAAGGATTGAACGGTGATATTTTTATCTGGAATAATGTTCTTGGAAAAGCGCTCGAGCTTTCTTCAATGGGAATAAGAGTGGATAAAGCTGCCTTGATTGAACAGCTTGAGAAAAGAAATTGCCCTGAGAGAAAAGAACTGATGTGGCATAAGATGCTATTGAATGATGAAATGCCGTTATCAATAGGCGGTGGAATCGGGCAATCCCGTTTATGCATGTATTTCTTAAGAAAGGTTCACATCGGAGAAGTACAGGCAAGCGTTTGGCCAAAAGAAATAATTGATGAATGCAAAACCAATAGCATTAACCTGTTGTAAACTGAAAAAGAAAAACATTATTTGATAATGATATGTCAAAGTAAAATTCAGGTTTGATAGATGGACTGTAAACATTTTGAGGCTAACTTAAAAAGATGCAACTGCACTTACGAACCTTGTTCAAGAAAAGGTCATTGCTGTGAGTGCATTGCTTATCATAAACGGAATAATGAATTGCCGGCTTGCTACTTCCCGGATAGTGTTGAACAAACCTGGGACAGATCCATAGAAAGATTTATAAAAACCCGGAAGTAATTTAAATTCTTAGGGACAATTAAATCCCCGGCTTAAACCGTCAGGGATTTAATTAATTTTTCTAATTTATAATCTGATTTCTTCGATGCTTCTTTTAAGAACCTGTCAAGATGAAATGCATCTTTCATATAATTTACAGAAGTAAGTTCTGCAGAAGATTTATCACCCGCCTTTTCAATATAACTCAGGATGTCTATTGTTAACAGCCAGTCAGTTAAATCTTCAAAGTTTTCTTTGCTGTAATACCAGACACCATCATATAGATTAGCTCCAATAAACCTCCGGACTTCATAATCCTTTAACAAGGTAATCAGCAGCTCAGATTCATCTTTTCCAAAAATACTTGTGACGGTTCTATCCGGCATAAATGCCTTACCATCCTTCATACGCTCAAAGTGAATTTCATTCAACCTGATATTAAAAGTATTGAACTTGATTAATATCCTGAGCAAAGTCATATCCATTTCAACATCAAATTCACTCTTACCAAGACGATGCAAAATATTTCTTACCGGATGATGCAACAATAATTCATCAAAAGCCTCAAGACTTTTTTCATTGCTTTGCGGCTGTTCAAATAATTTATACAGGTTGTTTACCGAAAGCCATATCATATATATGAGTATGCTTCTATGGTAATTTGCTGTTTTGCTTACCTGTATCGATTTCATAAATTCTTCATTAAGATAACTGCTACCTTCAATTGAAAAGTTTTTATTATCAAGAAGTGTGTTAAAACTTTGCAATGCATATATGCCGTTTTTGAATTGCTCTACAATTTCAACTGAACTTGTTTTTAAATTGAACCAGCTTTTTACCTGCCAGATAAAATACTGGTACCGGTTTGAAATTATATTTACCCGTTCATCAAAATCAGTTATCTTACCTTCGCTGAAATAAAACTCAATTGAATCAAATAACAAGTTGTCAAATAATTTATAGTATGCATCGTAAAGCGGCTGAAGTTTCAACTCGATTATTGCCTGCTCAATGCCGGGTACGCCTTTACCATTCAAATGATTTGTAATATTAAAATAATCGCCTGTCGCATCATAAACCTCCCTGAAATCTACAAATGCCTGGTGTTTAAATGCCTGCAACTCAAAATAGAATCCGTTATCATTTATATCTTTCCCGGTTCGGATAAATTCAAGATTGGATATTTGTTCTCTGAATACATAATAAAAATTATCTTCGGTTTTAATTTCAAGCGTTTCAGCAATATTTGAATAAATAATTTTCTTTTCATCACCAATGCCTGCAGGCACTGCTTTTCCGGTTGAGTATTTTATTCTTCCTTTTGTCTCCTCAAATTTATTGTTATATACAATAAGTGCTTTCTCATTGTGATATTTATTTGAGTAGGCAAAGACATTTTCGTTTACATTACCGTTAATATCAATAAAATCATAAAACCAGAAATTGAAGACTTCTGCAAACATATAACGTTTCTGCATAAGCGGGAAGATTTCTCTTCTATGCCTTTCAATTAGCCACTCGTTCGGCAATTCATTATAGTAGGCTCTGCGGTATTCCATTCCATACTTTTCCGTAAATCCTTCAATTTGTCCATGACCAAACATCGGAAGCCCGGGCAATGTTATCATCATTAAACATACGCCAAAATATTTATCGTCTGTTCCGAATTGTTTAATTGCAGTTTCTTCATCCGGGTTACTCATAAAGTTCACATAACGTTTAAGTATTTCAGGATTAAATTCAAGTGTATTGGAAATTACATCCCTGTACTTTGCATTTTCCTCTTTCATCATCATATGCATGAAGGCGCTGTTATAAACTCTGTGCATTCCAAGTGTACGAACGAAATACCCTTCCATTAACCAGAATGCTTCTGCGAGTAAAAGTGTATCCGGCATTTCTTCATTAAAGCGGTCAACAACTTCACGCCAGAATTCTTTCGGGAAAAACTCGTCAAATTCTTCTTTAGTTTTTGCATAATCTGAACGGCTGGGAATATCACCGCCTGTTCCTGGCTGCGGGTACCACAAACGCTGAAAATGAATTTTCGCAAGTGTCATTGCTGCATCAAAACGAATTATGTGCGTTTTTCTCGCCACATGAAATATTGTCTGTATTACTGCTTCTCTTACTTCTGCTTTAAGCATGTCAAGTTGAGCAGTATCATTCCACGGCATATTTGTACCATCATTACCGTGATAAATATAACTTACTTTACCGGTTCTGTTATCAATTCTTTGAAAAACAACTGCGGCATCGCGCCTGTCCCAATACCCGTCTTCAATTCTAATCTGAATATCAGGATCATCCGACAAATCGTATCTGGTAAAAGAATAATTCGGAAACGGAGGGACGGAAGTCTGAACAAAGTAATGCGGTTTTTCCTGTATCCATTTTGAAAAGATTCCCATATGGTTAGGAACCATATCACTAGCAAGGCGGATTCCCCTTTTCTTACATCTTTCATTAAGCTTCTGAAAAGCATCCTCTCCGCCTAAATCATTTGCAATCACATAATCATAAAGCGAATATGCTGAAGGAACGGCATCAGGATTTCCCATGATCTGTTTAATCATTTGAGAAGCTCTGCTTCTTTCCCACAATCCAATAAGCCATAATGCAGTGAAATTAGAATTGGCTAATATATCAAGCTCTTCGTCAGGTATTTCATCAAGCCTGTGAATTGAACGGTTGAACTTTCTTGATAACTGATCCAACCACACGTAAACATTTTTAGCAAGAAGAACAACACGCGGCATCCAGTGAATATCCTGTGTGAATTTTTCCGGTTCAAGATAAGCAAGATGGCTCCCGGTTCCATATTTAAAACCGCTTTTACCTAAGGAAAGCATATCACCTTCGTCAATCTGACTTTTATATTTAGGAACAACAGTAGGTGCCCCACCTCCACCAAACATATCAAACCGTGTATCTTCCTTAATCAAATCCATACTTGTTAAAAGCATACGGAGATATTTTTCATCAAGGATAAGGCTCCACTTGTTCATTACATACTTAAGCTGCTCTTCAAGACTTGTAGGATTATTTATTATCGGCGCTCTTAACAAATCAAATATCGGCTGATGATCCGGGCCGAATGGTTTTTCTCTTTCAAAAAAACTATCGAGCAGTACAATTATTTCATTGTATGATGATTGAAACTGCAGGATTGAATCATCAAACAGTTCTTTAAATTTTATATTGCCAGGATTAAAGTTTGCAAAGAAAAGTAGAATCATCTCTTCAAGTGTAATTTCAGGATGCGGTTTACCATCTGTCATTCGTTCAAAGTACTGAACCGCACTTATATTTCCTTTATATACTTCTGCAGGAGGATACAGCTCAATAAATTTTATTAATGTGCCTCGTACTTTTTCTTCGCCTAAAGAATTGTTTAAATATTTAAGAGCGCGGTAAAAAACCTGCGGATTAACATCGACCTCGTATTTCCTTAAAATGAAATGATAAATTTCATCGAGCAAACCCATAGCGTTAACCTGACCTGTTCTTACCTTATCATCAGCTTCACGCTTTTCATTCAATTTAAATGTAAAATTTCTCGATGCCTGGAAATTTGCAAAGACAATATTTCCGTTAAATGAAAACAGCGTTTCATCAAAGTCATACTTCTTCCTGACCGTATGCAAGATGTGGAATTCAAAAACCGTGTCGGTAGAAAACGACTTAATTCGTTTGAAGGGTACTTGTTTTTTTTCTGGTGCTGCTGTTATCAATTTAATTCTCTGGCTTGAATTATTAAATGATTTTTTGTTTGCCTTAAGTTAAAAAAATAAGCGGTAAGTATCTACAAATGATACCATTTAACTTTGATCATATTTTTTAATTATTAAAATTGAATTATTGTTTTGAAAGTCTGATTTTCTGTAAACGCATTACAAAACATTTGTTTATTTTTAACCTAAGATTCTATTCCAGGAATTAACTGTTTCAGACATGGTAAAAGCGAACAAAATTATCTCATGGTTACTAGACGGTGATCCGTCCATCCGCTGGCAAACTTACAAGGATTTGCTTGATGACGATGATGAAAAGATAAATAGAGAACGAAATAAAATCGGTAAAGATGGCTGGGGAGCAAAATTGCTTTCTTTTCAGGATGATGCAGGTACCTGAGCAGATAGTCTTTATTCACGCAAATGGATCTCAACTACATATACCTTACTTCAATTGAAAGAACTTGGATTACACCCTTCAAATAAACAGGCCTTGAATGCATGCAAATTGTTGATTGACAAGGGATTTTATACCGATAATGGAATTAATCTCGTTAAGACCTGGAAAAGAAGTGAAACCTGCATAACGGGAATGACACTATCTCTCCTTTGTTATTTTAATCTTGATGATGAACGGATTCATAAGTTAATTGATTACATCGCAAAAGAACAGATGAAAGACGGAGGCTGGAATTGTCTTTCGTTCCTGGGAGCTACACATAGTTCATTCAATACTACAATTCTTGTGTTGGAAGGTCTGAGAGAATATGAAAAAAAATTTGGGTTAGAGGGAAGTAAAATTGCAAGGATGCAAGAAAGAATGCAAGTTGGCAAGGTTGCAAGAATGCAAGTTGGCAAGGTTGCAAGAATGCAAAGTGAAGGAAGAGAATTTTTGCTTAAGCATAAATTATTTAAATCTCACCGTACCGGCGAAGTCGCCGACATTAAATTTACAAGATTATCTTTCCCGCCATGCTGGCACTATGACGTATTAAGAGCATTGGATTATTTCCGTGACTGCAAAGCTGAATATGATATTAGAATGGATGATGCGATAGCGCTTCTTAAAAAGAAACAAAATCCTGATGGTACCTGGCCGCTCCAGCAAAAATATCCGGGTAAAGTCTGGTTTGATATGGAGAGTGTGGGTAAACCAAGCAGGTGGAATACATTAAGAGCATTACGGGTTTTGAAATTCTATAACTTTTAACCAAACATTTTACATAATCGAACAATTACCGTCTGAAGAGGTTTAGCTTAATAAGTGTTTACAATTTTATCTAATAAATAAAACTATATCATTTCAATAAAGAAAAGGCAAACTGATTTTAAACATTTCACTTAAAAAAAGTAACCAGGCAAGCGGCATTTTATTTGTTTCATAAGTTGGTTTATAAGTTCTGATCTTTACGAAAAAGAATTATTTTTGCCTAATAATATCGCGGAGAATAATTTAGATGAGAAAAGTTTTACCAATCTTAGAATTCTTGTTTTTCTTTTTAATGATGCTCAGTGTTTCTGAGTTGAGTGCTCAAACTCCGGTCTATTTAGATCCAACCAAACCAGTTGATGAACGTGTAAATGATTTGATGAGCAGAATGACACTTGATGAAAAAATCGGGCAGATGATGCAGGTTGACCAGAGTGAAGTTGATACCAAATTAAATGATATTGCAACGTATTCATTCGGATCGATACTAAGCGGCGGAAATTCTGATCCCGCAAAAGGAAATCTGCCAATCAACTGGACAGACCTTTATGATACATTGCAGACATACTCACTAAAATCCCGCTTAAAAATTCCAATGATTTATGGTATTGATGCTGTGCATGGAAACAATAACGTTATCGGCGCTACTATTTTTCCGCATAATATCGGATTAGGGTGTACACGTAATCCTGACCTTGTTAAAGAAGCTGCACGAATTACTGCATTGGAAATTGCAGCAACAGGAGTGGATTGGACTTTTGCTCCGTGCATTGCAGTTACAAGAGACGAAAGATGGGGACGAACTTATGAAGGATTTGGTGAGACTCCCGAACTTGCTGAAATTTTAGGTGCTGCTGCCGTAAAAGGTTTTCAGGGCGATTCATTAACAAGTTCAAGTATACTTGCCTGCTCAAAGCATTATCTAGGAGATGGCGGAACACTGAACGGTGATGACCAGGGCAATTGTATTGACGATGAAACAACGATCAGAAATTTGTTCTTACCCGGTTACATTGCCGCTATTGATTCAAACGTCGGAAGCATTATGGCATCATTCAACAGTATTAACGGAACAAAGATGCACGGAAATAAATACTGGCTAACGGATGTTCTTAAAAATGAATTAGGCTTTAAAGGAATTATTGTTTCCGATTGGGCAGGAGTTGACCAGGTAAATAGTGATTATAAAACTGCAGTGGAATTATCTATAAACGCCGGAATTGATATGGTTATGCTCCCCTATCGCTACGGAGAATTCCTGAACAATATGAAAAGTTTAATCTCGGAAGAAAAAATTTCCACGGAAAGAGTTGACGACGCTGTAAAAAGAATATTGACTATTAAATTCAAAATGGGATTGTTTGAAAATCCTTTTGCAGACAGATCTTTATTACCATTAATAGGTTCAGTTGAACATAGGGCAGTAGCAAGACAATGCGTAAGAGAATCAATGGTTCTTTTAAAAAGAAAGGATAATGTTTTACCAATACCAAAATCAAATGTTAAGATTTATCTTGCAGGTGATCATGTTGATAACCTGGGTGACCAATGCGGCGGCTGGACAATTGATTGGCAGGGCGGTAAAGGTGATATTACAAACGGCACAACATTTCTTGAAGCAATGGAAAAAGCTGCCCCCGCTGCCGATATCCAATACTCACAAATTGGAGATTTCCCTTCCGGCAGCGCTGACTATTCTATTGTAGTTATTGGTGAAGAACCATATGCGGAAGGTTATGGTGACGCGACGGATCTGAGCATTAAAAAAAGTGATGTTGAATTAATTAAGAAGATGAAAAGTTACGGTTGTCCTGTAATTGTCATTTTATTTTCAGGCAGACCGATGATTGTTGAACAGATACTTCATTATACAGATGCATTGATTGCAGCCTGGCTGCCCGGTACCGAAGGTGAAGGAATTACTGATGTTCTGTTCGGAGATTATTATCCGAAAGGATTGCTGTCTAATTCCTGGCCTGCAAGTATGGATCAGATTCCAATCAATGTTGGTGATGCTGATTATCATCCTCTATATGAATACGGATACGGAATTACTTCTTTCGATAATTCTCTGGCTGGCTCTGCTCCAATTTTATTATCAGGAATAGTTACGACTGATGGAAAGCATGTTGAACTTTCCTTCAATAAAGATATGAAGGATCCTTCAACTGCAAACGGTCAGTTTTCATTCACAGTAAATAATAACAACTACACCACAGGAATTAATGCATCCGTAAGCAGAATAGATAACACTACATTGGTTCTTGAGCTTGATAATTCATTTAATCCGAGAGATACAATTACAATAAATTATCTGTCCGGAAATATTCAGTCTGAAGATAATGGTACACTGCAGCCGTTCAATTCTTTTAAATTATATAACTGGACAACTCCAGCTGCAGTAACTATCCCCGGAATAATTGAAGCTGAGAATTACAGTGATATGTTCGGTGTAGTAACGGAACTTACTAGCGACAGTTCCGGTGTTTTCCAGTTATCCGGCATAGACGATGGAGACTGGATTGAATATATAATCAATGTAACACAGGCAAATAATTACTACCTGAATCTTCGTGTTGCAAGCGCAAATTCACAAGGTAAAATCACTCTTTCAAGCGGCACCAGGATTCTTGGTTCACGTACAATTTCATCTACGGGTGGATTGCAAACCTGGGCTACAATTAAACAAGTAATAGGTTTAACAGCAGGTGAACAGGTATTAAAAGTAGCTGCCACTAAGGGAGGTTTTAATTTAAATTGGCTTTCCATTCAAAATATTTCAACTTCAGTTGATGATAATCCAACCATTCCATTAACAAATAAACTAGAACAGAATCATCCGAATCCGTTTAATCCGTCGACGACAATTACGTATCATTTATCATCTGCAGGAAAAGTAAATCTTACAATATTTAATATGCTCGGAGAAGAAGTTGAAACTTTAGTAAATGAATTTCAACCGGCAGGAAGTTTTACCAAGACATTTAGCGCTAACTCAACACTAAGCAGCGGAATATATTTTTACAGGTTACACACGAATGGTTTTACTGATATAAAGAAGTTTATACTTCTGAAATAAAATCTCAAGGTCTCCTCTACAAGCTCGGAGACCTTTTTTTATCTTATTTTTCCATTTACCATTTTACATTTTACATTAACCATCTTCCATTTTACATTATCTTATCCTTCTCTCAACGCATTTACAATATTCATTCTTGCTGCACGGACAGATGGAAGAAAACCACCCACAAATCCCATGAACAAAGAAAACAACAAAGCTGAAATAATAATTGATGGCGACAAAGCAAAACTAAACTCAAGTTCAGAAAATGAAGTAAAGTTTAATGTAGAAATGGAAAAGAACTGCAGCAGAGAAGCTATTAATAATCCAAGCACTCCACCGACAAATGCAATTGCTAAAGATTCCATCAGGAAAGCAGATAAGATATTCCTGCGTTTGAAACCTAGTGAACGAAGTGTCCCGATTTCAACGGTACGGTTAGCAACTGCTGCATACATTGTAATCATTGCTCCGATTATTGATCCGAAGCTGAAAATTACTGTTATGAAAATGCCGAGTATTTGTATAAACATAGACATTGCTTCTGATTGTTCTTCGAAAAATTTCCGTTCAGTTTTCACTTCGAACTGCTGCAATCTTCTTTCAGCTTCAAAAGCTGATTTGAATTTTTCAAAACTTTCAGCGCTTTCAAGCATTGCAGTAACAGAAGAAACTGTGCTTCCCCTGTTGAATGAATTAAGCAACTGAAGAGCATCTCCCCACATTTCCGAATCAAAGCCGCTCCCGTCCGAGGAAAAGACACCAACTACAGTCCACAAATCGCCTGCAAACTTAACCTGGCTACCAATCTGTGCTCCATTAAATCTTTTAAAGATCGATTTTCCGACAATTAATTCTCTTACACCGAATTTAAACATTCTGCCTTCGATAAGTTGTACATTCGGACGAAGCCTGAAAACCGGTTCAGACACACCTCTAACTGTAACATTACTTAAACCGCCGGTCTTTTTTTCAAGATTAATAATAACTACCGGTTCACTTGAAATAATCTGCTGCCCGTCCGGTTGCTTGGCAATGTACGGTAAAGTTTTAATTACATTTTGCGTTTCGCCGTCAATCAAACTGCTTATCTCTCCATTGGAAGCCTTACGGGTTATTTTAACATTATCATCTGTTCCGGTAGCTCTTAAAGTTTTCTGAATACCGTAAGCCATCATCAGCACTGCCGAGAAAACAAAAACTACAAGTGTAATACCCAGAACAGTAATACCTGTAGTCAGTTTCCTCGTCATAAAACTTCTTAAGGAATATTTTAATGGAATCTTCATTTATACTCCGGTTTAAAATTTCTATCACTCAAATTCAATTAAATAACTTTTCAATTTAAAATTTTTCCAGAAAGGATATCAGCCTACATGTCTGAATCCGTCAACAATCTTTGTGGTTAATGCTCTTTGTATAGGAAATATTGAAGCAAGAATACCAACAAGAATTGCAGATGATACCGCTAATATTATTGTTACAGGTTCAATCTGGAATACTGGAAAAAATCCTTTCGGGATATTCTGCTCAAAGAATGAAACAATGGGGAACGTTAATAACAGTCCAACTCCTCCACCCAATGCAGATATTAACAGCGATTCGCCAAAAATTAAACCTGTTAAGTGTTTGGCATTGAAACCAAGTGTTTTGAAGACTGCGTATTCCCTTGTCCTTTCGCGTGCAGCCATAATCATTGTATTGCCGAGTACAAGTAAAATTATCCCGATAATTACAAAAGACATGACATTCATTGCCGTAATTATAGAACTGGTAGCAGCAACAAAGCCCTGGGTAAAAGCGCGTTCAGTTTCAGTCTTTGTTTCAGCCCGTGAATTTTTAAACAATGCATCAACCTGGGCAGAAATTTTCGCAGCTTGCCCCGGATCTTTAATTTTCATTACATACCAGCCAACTTCTCCCTGACGTATAGGAGCATCTGTTCTCATTTTCTCATCAAGATATTGCCAGTGAAAGAACATTTGTGTTGCATCAGTTGTCTTATCCCGCGGCTGGTAAATTCCTCTTACGACAAAATCCCATCTGCCGGGATAAATATCACCTTCAAGAGTAATAACGTCGCCAATCTTAAAATTATATTGTCTTGCGATATCACGGCCAACTACGCAGGAATTTCTTTCCTTAATAAAAGTTTCCTTTTCCTGTTTAGATAAAAGGAATTCAGGATAAACATCAAATAAAGTTTCGGCATCAACAGCCATACGTGCAAAGAACTGGTTTTTATCTTTATAAACTCCACCGAACCAGTTCATAAAAGACAATTTTTCAATACCGTCAATGCGAAGAATTTTATCCCTGTAAGAATAAGGAAGCGGGAAAATAAACGAAACCGCCTGACGCGTAACCAACCTGTTAACTGCGGATGCTTCTACACCAACATTCCACGCAGTTACAACTGTGCGCAGCAAACCAAAAGCAATTACTGCAATTGAAATTCCAAGAACAGTAAGAAAAGTTCTTAGCTTGTGGCGTTGTGCGTTTTTGAAAATTAATTTTAATACTCTCATATTATCTCCTAAACCAAATCGCCTTTTTCAAGATGACGGATTACGTGAGCTTTTTCTGCAGCCCGGGGATCGTGAGTAACCATCACAATCGTTTTCTTAAATTCGGAATTCAACCGCTCAAGTAGAGTCATAATTTCATTAGCTGAATTTTTATCAAGATCACCAGTTGGTTCGTCTGCAACAAGAATTAAAGGATCTGTTACAATAGCTCTTGCAATTGCTACACGCTGCTCCTGACCACCGGAAAGCTGTTTTGGATAATGCTTCATTCTGTCACCAAGTCCTACAATACTTAAAGCAGTCTCAACATGTTTTTTCCTTTCGGCTTTGGATAACTTAGTAAGCAATAAAGGTAATTCAACATTCTCGTAAGCAGTAAGAACCGGTAGAAGATTATAGAACTGGAAAATGAAACCGATATTATTTGCCCGCCACTTTGCAAGAGCAGATTCACTTAACGATGCAATGTCTGTTCCATTTATCGTAAGACTTCCTTTGGTCGGCTTATCAATTCCGGCAATTAAATTTAATAATGTTGTTTTGCCGGAACCGGAGGGTCCCATAAGTGAAAGGAATTCTCCTTCTTCCACTTTAAATGTTATATCATTAAGAACTGGAATTTCAAAACTATCCCGCCAGTAAGACTTGAAAATATTTTTAACATTAATTAATTCTGCCATTGAAGCTCCTTTTAATTAAATAATCTTTACCAGAAAAATTGTTACTCCGGAAATCAAAAACCTTAAATTGGAAAGTAAAAAGCCACTTAATATTTCTGCCATTTGATTATAAAACAATGAACTTATTATTTCTTTAATCAATACTATTCAGTTTTAACCTTCACGCCGTCTTTAATTTTTTCATTAATAGTTTCTACAACCTGGTCGCCCTCTCTTAACCCTGAAGTAATTTCAGTATAAATATCAAACTGACGACCAACTGTAATTATTTTTTCTTCAATTAAGCCATCCCGTATTGTGTAAATAATTGTCTTGTTATCTTTCTTAACGATTGATGAAGTAGGAACAACAAGAACTGCTTTTTCTGTCACATCGGCTTTTTTATTCCCTTCCATCATAAATAAAACTTTAGCGCTCATTTCAGGAAGTACCCTGCTGTCATAATCTTTGAATCCAACTTTTACCATAACGGTAGCTTTAGACCTATCTGCAGTGGGAACAATTTTCGCTACATATCCGGGGTAACGTTTATCGGGATATGCATCAAGTATAATCTCACAAGGCTGATTCATTATAATGTTTTCAATATTAGATTCCGAAACATCTGTTTCAACCTGGAGAGAACTCATATCAGCCATTGTAACTACAGCTGCTTTGGAGGAAGCGCTTGCAGCAAGCGGAGCAACAATTTCTCCAACGTCTGCATTTTTTGTAAGAACAGTTCCGTTAAACGGGGCACGTATTAACATATTTTCCATCGCAACCTCGGCACCAGTAACTCCGGCTTTCATTAATTCAATACTTGCAAGAACTTTTAAGTATCTTGCTTCTGCCGCATCAACCGCTTCCTGTGTTGTAGCATTTGATTTCAATAATTCTTTCTGTCTTTCATAACCTCTTTCGGCGTCCTTCAATTCAGCTTCACTCAATTTTAAATTAGCTTTTGCCTGGTCTAATTGTGCTTTTATGTCGCTGTCATCAAGCCTTGCAATTACCTGGTTCTTTAAAACTTTATCACCTTCAACCACACCGAGGTAGATAAGCCTGCCAGTTCCCTTGGATGCAACATTAGCTTTTCTTTGGGCAACAACATAACCACTTGCTGTAAGAATTGCATTTGATTCCGACGGAGATCTTAAAACAACAGTTGTTAAATCTACTTCAACAGAAGTATCCATTAATGATTTAACAATGAAATATCCGGCAACAATTAAAATTGCTATTACTACAACAACAGCGATTCTTTTATAGTAATAGCTGTAGTCGCGTTTAGGGTTGTTAAAATCTTCATTCCGGTTAATTTTCAAAGCAGAAAGATCAGCGCTTTTGGTTTCCATTCAATCACTCTTTTAAAATGGTTTATATAATTGTTACCGATGTTTATTAATAGTATTGAAAAAGTATTAATATTCGCAATAAATAGAGATACAAAATCTTAAAATCTTTACTTATTCAGAAGTTCTTATCGGTAAATAACACAATATTTTCGGTAAATGTTTCCTTCCTTAAGTAACATTTAAAGCAAAATTGAATTTATACGGTTATTGAGGTATATTTTTACTTGAAAAATCGATTGGTGTATGTCTACTCCCTTAATGAATCAATACCATAAGATCAAGGAAAAGCAGCCGGATACTATTCTTTTATTTCGTGTTGGAGATTTCTTTGAAACCTTTGAGGAAGATGCCAAAACTGCTTCTAAAGTTTTAGGTATTACTTTAACCAGAAGAGCAAATGGTTCAGCCGGTGATGTTCCTTTGGCTGGTTTTCCCTTTCATGCAATTGATACTTACCTTCCAAAACTTGTCCGGTCCGGTTACCGGGTTGCCGTTTGCGAGCAGATGGAAAATCCGAAATTTGTTAAGGGAATTGTTAAACGTGAAGTTATTGAAGTTGTAACTCCGGGTGTTGCACTCAATGACAAGCTTTTGGACCACAAAAAGAATAATTACCTCGCTTCAATTTATATAAAAGATAATCTTACGGGAATTTCTTTCTGCGATATTTCTACCGGTGAATATTTTACCTATGAAACTGCTGTTACCGAACTGAGAGCACAGATTGAATTAATCAATCCTGCCGAAATTCTTTACCAGAAAAAGGATAAAGAATTTTTAAGCGATTTACTCGCTAAACTGAACCTGAACATCCGTCTTTCAAAAATTGACGACTGGATATTCAACATTGATTACAGCAGGGATATTTTAATTGCTCATTTCAGAACAATAAACCTTAAAGGTTTTGGAATTGAAAATCTCTCTGCCGGTGTAATTGCTGCCGGTGTTGTGCTTCATTACCTGCAGGAAACCCAGAAAGTAAATCTTACTCATATAAATAAAATTGCAAAGTACAATCCTTCGGATTATATGCTGCTGGATTTTGCTACAAAACGCAACCTTGAAATAACATATTCATACCAGGAAGGAATAAGAGAAGGATCGTTAATATCTATCCTTGATAAAACCGAAACAGCAATGGGCGGTAGAATGCTTAAGAACTGGATTTCCGCCCCGCTTAGAAAATTAGAGCCTATACTCAAAAGACAACAATGTGTTGAAGAATTTTTCACTAATAAAGAACTAAGGCAGAAAATTCAGAATGATCTTAGAGAAGTTGGCGATTTAGAAAGACTTATTTCAAAAGTATGTACAGGGCGTGCAAACCCCCGTGAAATTGTTGCGCTGAAATTTTCTTTGCAAAGAATTCCGGCAATTAAGGAAAGTCTGAATGAAGTTAAGTCTCCGGTTCTTGTTCAGGTGAATAACCAGCTTCTACCATTAACAAAGCTTGTTGATAAAATAAATCTTGCCATAACTGATTCACCTCCTTTAAATATTGCAGACGGCGGAGTTATTAAAAGAGGTTTCAGTGTTGAATTGGATGAACTCCGCGATCTTTCAATAAATGCAAAAAGCTGGATTGCCAACCTGCAAAAATCGGAAAGAGAACGAACGGGAATTTCTTCGCTTAAAGTTAGTTTTAACAAAGTGTTTGGTTACTACATTGAAATAAGCAACGCAAACAAAGATAAAGTGCCCGAAGATTACATTCGTAAACAAACACTCGTAAACGGAGAAAGATTTATTACTCCGGAATTAAAAACTTACGAAGATAAAATTCTTAATGCGGAAGAAAAAATAATTGAACTTGAATCCCAGTTATTTAATGAAATAAGATTAGAATCTGCATCAGAGGCAGAAGCTATTCAGCAAAATGCAAGACTTATAGCGATGCTGGATTGTTACGTCTCGCTTGCCGAGTGCGCTGATCAATATAATTATGTTAAACCCGTACTTGATGAATCTGATAATATAGAAATTGTAGACGGCAGGCATCCTGTTGTTGAAAGAATTATGAAACCGGGAGAGAAATTTACTCCAAACAATTGTCATTTAAATAATACTGATTCGCAGATAATTATTCTTACCGGTCCGAATATGGCTGGTAAATCTGTTTACATCCGCCAGGTTGGATTGATTGTACTACTTGCACAAATGGGTTCATTCGTTCCGGCTAAATCTGCAAACATTGGTTTAACGGATAAAATTTTTACGCGCGTCGGCGCAAGTGATAACATTACTGCCGGCGAAAGTACATTTTTAGTTGAGATGCAGGAGACGGCAAATATTCTTAACAACGCAACAGCAAAAAGCCTGATCCTTCTTGATGAAATCGGAAGAGGAACAAGTACATTTGACGGAATCTCCATCGCCTGGGCCGTCACAGAATATTTACACGATTTTGAAAAGGTTGCTGCAAAAACTCTTTTCGCAACCCACTACCATGAACTGAACGAAATGGCAACTATGTTTCCTCATATTAAAAATTTCAAAGTTGAGGTTAGAGAGTACGGAGACAAAGTAATCTTTCTTCACAAAGTAACTGCGGGAGGAGCAGACCACAGCTATGGAATACAGGTCGCACAGATGGCAGGTTTGCCTGAGTTTGTTACAAACAGGGCAAAACAAATATTGGAAAATCTTGAATCCAAAGAGTTGACCCCTGTTGAAATTAAAAAAGCAAGAATAGCTAAATTAAAACAAGCGGATGAGTCACAATTCAGTTTATTTGAAATAAAAGATGATTCGCTACGCAAGGAAATTTCCGACATCGAGTTGAACAGCCTTACTCCTATTGAAGCATTGAATAAACTAAATGAACTTAAAAAGAAAATCGAGAAAGATTAGATGAAAAAATTATATGTAATTCTTTTTGCAGTTTTAATTTTTGCTGCCGGGTGTGAAAAAAATTATTCACCGGAAGAAAGAGACTATATAAATAAGATTGAGAAAATAAGGATTGATAAAAACAACGAGATGAAGAATGATGCAAACTCACCATTCAACCTGGAACCAAAAGTACATTTTGAGGAATTGAAATATTTCGATATCAACCCCGGTTTTGTTTTTAAAAGTAAATTAACCGAATATCCTGCAAAGGATACTATTAAGATTTACGGGACCAAAGGTGAAGAGAGAAAAGTAATAAGGTTTGGATTTGTAAGTTTTTCATATAAGAACAGCAATTATAAAATGAATGTTTATAAAGGAACGAGCAGAACAGGAGTTGAATATTACAGCTTGTGGTTTACAGATAAAACAACAAATGAAGAGACCTACGGTGTAGGCCGTTATCTTGATTTTGAACTTAATCCCGATAAAGATTTTATTTATTCAATTGACTTTAATCTTGCGTATAATCCTTATTGTGCTTATAGTAGTAAATATAGCTGTGCTGTTCCCACTAAAGAAGATTATCTTGATTTAGCCATTGAAGCAGGCGAAAAGAAATTCCACGACTAATTACATAAAAAATTAAAATAAAAAATAGAGGTTAAAAAGTGGTTGTAGTTTTAGAAAAGAACGTAACCGAAATCCAGATTGAGAACATCATTAAACATCTTGAAGATTTTGGATTTGATGTTCATAAGTCCACCGGTATTGAATCAATTGTACTAGGTGCAATTGGTGTTAAACCCGATTTTGATGTCCGGCAGGTTGAAATTCTTGATGGTGTAAAAGAAGTGCACCGGATAACGGAACCATTTAAATTAGCAAGCAGAACATTTAAGAAAGAAAAAACGGTAATAAAAATTAAGGATGTTGAAATTGGCGGGGATCAGGTTGTAATAATGGCCGGGCCCTGTTCCGTTGAGAATGAAGAACAAATTAATCTGCTGGCGGAAATTGTTGCAAAGAACGGCGCTAAAATTTTACGGGGAGGCGCATTTAAACCCCGTACTTCCCCTTATGCTTTCCAGGGTTTAGGCGAAGAAGGATTAAAATTGATGCGCAAAGCAGCCGATGATAATAACCTTCTTGTTATAACAGAAGTAATGCAGATTGAGCAGATAGATTTAATTGATAAATACACAGATATCTTCCAGGTTGGCGCACGCAATATGCAGAACTATCCTTTGCTTAGTGAACTTGGCAAATCATCAAAACCAATTATGCTTAAAAGAGGATTGGCCGCAACAATTGAAGAATGGATGATGGCGGCTGAATATATTCTTGCCAAGGGAAATAAATCTGTTATGCTTTGCGAACGCGGTATAAGAACTTTTGAAACTTATACAAGAAATACTTTTGATCTTTCTGCCATTCCTGTTGTTCATAAAAAAAGTCATTTACCGGTCGTTGCGGATCCGTCCCACGCTACCGGTTACAGGGATCAGGTAATCCCGATGGCTCGTGCCGCAGTTGCTGCAGGTGCTGATTCAATTATGGTAGAAGTGCATCATAATCCGGAGAAAGCTTTATCAGACGGACCACAGGCATTATTACCGGAACAATTTTCGAATATGATGAAAGAATTGAGAGCAATTGCTCAGGCTATAGGAAGAA
>QZKB01000043.1 GCA_003599415.1 Ignavibacteriales bacterium
AAATAAAGGAAAGATAACCGGAATTCTGCTTTTTACTGCAATGCTTTTAGGTGTGGTATATCTTTCCGTTGTTAATAAGAAGATTGAAGAAAAAATAAAAGTGATTGACGTAACCGGGAATAATTATTTAACCAAAGAACAATATTTAAATTTTTTAAAATTAAATAACATTTATGATTTTAAATTTTTATCTTTGCACATAATAAAAAGTCGTTTTGAAAAACATCCGTACATTGATAAGGCAGACGTCAAGTTTAGAACCAGGAATGAAATCCTGGTTAACATACAAGAGAGAAAATTTGAAGCGGTTTTACTGAAAGACTCATCTGAGTTTCTTATTACAAAAGAGTTTGAATTGATTCCTAAAATTTCTCCGATAAGAAACTTCGATCTTCCGGTAATCTACAATCCGGAATCAGACCGTTCTATGAAGAGTTTTTCCTCATTCAAAAATGATGATACAAAAACTGCATTCAGAATTTTAGAGTCAGCTAAACTTATCAATTCCGGTCTTTACAACGATTTGGCGGAAATAAATTTACGCCGGGGGCACGACATAGTTTTGGGGTTCAGAGGATTTGATTTCCCTGTTGTGGTTGGCAGAGGTAATGAAACCGAGAAAATACTATACTTCAAACAAGTTTGGGACAAACTTAGAGATAAGAATGTTAACCAGCTTGACATCAATTATATCGATCTTAGATTCGATAAAATTATTTACATCGGTACAAATGATACATTAAATGTGGTAAAAGGCGTTTAGAATGAAAAAGAATATTATTGCAGGGTTAGATCTTGGAACTACAAAAGTGGGCGCTATTATTGCCGAAAAGAGTGATAATGTTATTGATGTGCTTGGTTTTGGCGTCGCTCCTTCTGAAGGCTTGAACAGAGGTTTAGTTGCAAATATCTCCAAGACTGCCGAAGCAATAAAATCTGCAATGGATATTGCACAGAACAGGGCAGGCATTGAAATTAAAGTTGTTAATGTTGGTGTCGCAGGCGAACATATCACAGGTTTAAGACACAGAAATTATGTAACCGTTAGTAACCCGGAAAAAGAAATTACCCAGGATGATCTTAACAGGTTGGAAGCAGACGTCAGAACAATCCGCATTCCTTCAGACAGGCAGATACTTCACATAATCCCGGAAGAATTTTCTATTGATCACCAGGGTGGAATTGATAGTCCGCTTGGTATGTGCGGTCAAAGACTGGAAGCTACAAATCATATAGTGCTTGCTTCGGTTCCTGCTATTCAGAATATTAAAAGATCAGTTGAACGTGCAGGGTTCATCGTTAAAGATTATATACTTCAGCCACTTGCATCAAGCCAGGCAGTGCTTGAAGATAATGAAAAAGATCTGGGAATAGTCCTTATTGATATAGGCGGCGGCACTACTGATATAGCAATCTTCCACAAGAAAAGTATTAAACACACAAAAGTTATTGGTGTTGCAGGCAACCAGGTTACTAATGACATCAGAGAATCACTTGGAATAGTAACCGAAGATGCGGAAAGATTGAAGAAAGAATATGGCTTTGCAACCGAAAGCGCAATTATTAAAGAAGAAGATATTTATATAAAAAGTGTCGGCGGAAGAGGGAATATTAAAATTCCTTTAAGCCTGCTAACACAAATTATAAGCGTAAGAATGAGAGAGCTTTTCAGTTTAATTGATAATGAAATAAGGCACTCTGGTTTTAAGAGTAAAGTGAAAGCAGGAATAGTATTAACCGGCGGAGGCGCTTTGCTTAAAGGCTGCAGTGAATTAGCCGAAGAAGTTTTTGGATTACCAACAAGAATCGGTGTACCTCTGGATTTAGGTACAGGTCTTTCAAAAGAAATTGAAAGCCCTGAGTTTGCAACCGTTGCCGGTTTGGCAAAAGGAATTCCGGGTGCCGGTTCTTCTGAAACTATGATTTCTGTTAAAACACAAAAAAATAAATCGAAGAAAATAACAGACATATTTAAAAAAGTACAAGATTTTTTTGATGAACTATAAATACCACAACAAGGAGGACTAAATGCCGTTATCTTTTGCTACTCTCGATCGGGAGCAGCCCATGTCCGCTCAACTTAAAGTTGTTGGCGTAGGAGGCGGGGGATGCAATGCAATCGAAAGTATGATTAAGCGCGGCCTTACAGGCGTTGAGTACGTAGCAATTAATACAGATGCTCAGGCTTTGTATAATAACAGCGCTTCTCATAAAGTTCAGATTGGCGCAAAACTAACCAGCGGACTGGGCGCGGGTGCAGATCCTAATGTAGGGAAAAAAGCTGCAGAAGAAGACAGGGAAAGGCTTTCCAAAATTCTTGAAGGCAGCGATATGGTTTTTATTACTTGCGGAATGGGCGGAGGTACCGGAACCGGCGCTGCTCCTATTACTGCTGCTATTGCCAAAAGTCTTGGTGCACTGGTAGTTGGCATTGTTACAAAACCTTTCCGGTGGGAAGGTAAAAAGCGTATGCTTAATGCCGAATCTGGTATACAGGAATTAAGGCAGTACGTTGACAGCTTAATCGTTATTCCGAATGAAAGATTGTTGAATATACTTGATCGATCAACGCCGGCATCTTTGGCGTTCGATAAACCGAATGAAGTTTTATATGAAGCTACAAGAGGGATCGCAGATATCATTACAATCGGAGGAATGATTAACGTAGATTTTGCCGATGTCCGTGCAGTTATGAATCAAAGCGGAGAAGCTTTAATGGGTTGTGGTATTGCAAGCGGAGAAAACCGTGCTGTTGAAGCCGCACAGAAAGCAATATCTTCTCCGTTGCTTGAAGGCGTAAGCATTAAAGGCGCAAAAAATATTTTACTGAATGTAACCGGTTCAAATTCCCTTACTATGCAGGAAATTGATGACGGCAATAAAGTTATTTATGATGCGGCAGGTGAGGAAGCCAACGTTATCTTCGGCTGGGTTTGCAAAGAGGAAATGAATGAATACGTTTCCTATACTGTAATTGCAACCGGGTTTGATACTGCCAAAGCTTATAAGAAAGAACCAACTAAAATTACAAAGCAGGAATCTATGCCTGTGTCTGGTTTCAGAGGCGGCTTTGAACAAAATGAATTCCAGTTTAGTGAAAAGGAAGACCTGGATGTTCCTACTATTTTCAGAGTGAAAGGTTCTAAGGCCACTCCTGTTGCTGCAGATGAACATCAGTTGCCGGTAAGCGGATTTACAATTGATAAAATAAGAAGGCAACAGCTTGACAATAAAAAAGTCCAGGATGAAAATATTGATGATGAGGATAGTTCATCTTTCTTAAGGATGATGATGGACTAACAGATTGACTATTTGCGATTTAATAGTAATTAGTCAATAATAAATATTCAATTAAAAGGGTTGGAAGATTTCGCCTTGTTGTGGTTGACAGGAAGAAATATGATTCCATTTCTTACAGAAATCTTCTGCCTTTTTATTTTTTAATTCATTTGAGTATTAATCTCAGTAAAGAAAATCCTGGTAACCAACCGCAAACTCTTCATACTCTTATCTATGCCGTCCTGATTTGCCTTTTGCCGAAGTAATATTTTTATTTATATCAATAATTAACAGAGTAATAAGGTTAGGTTGGTTGTGGTAGTATGGTGTTACTAAGGTTAAATCATTACTTAAAATTTATTCACTGTTTACACTCTATTGTAGATGATAACCTTATTTGTGGTTAATCTTAGTAGTAAACCAAAACCTCGAATCTTAAACCTTATTAATTTATTCTTGGCAGTCAGGAGGGAACTCCTGACTGCACATAAAAAAATTGCTTCTTCATTAAAGCCTAATCCGGTATAATCAGGATGATTTAAGGTGGAAGTACCGTTATCTTTATATGCATCAAAGGTGAAGTTATACCAGCCCGCGGTAGGATCTGAAGATTGTGAGACAGACAATAAATATAATGCACTATATTTCGTAAGTGCATATATAATCCATCTGCCGGAAAAATGATCATACACAATTTTGGGATCGAATGGATCTTCACCTTGGTTCAGTGGTGAGAACCAATCGCTCAATGTGCTACCACTAATTAAGGTTCCAGTCTTTGAATAGATTTCAACTCTGTTGTTAACCGTCAAAACGACGTGATTAGGTCCAACAGCAATTTCAGGATCGGGTGGTTTTTTACCATTCGATTGTATTCCTTCAAAGTTTTGTTCAACTGTAATGTCTTGCGCTTTTACTACAACTAAAAATAAAAATACAAGAAATAATATCATTTTATACATACTTTCCTCCTTATTATGTTTATTATTTTATCGGCGGCCAATACGGACAAGTCCATATCTTTCAATACCGTTTTCGTACCTATAGCCAACGGCAATACATATGTTGCCTTTTATTTCTATTCTATAAAGTCTGTCACTGTTGTTTTCGAGTTCATTAAATTTTTTCCAGGTAATCCCATTGAAATGCCAGATTCTCCCAAATGCACCACAGGCAATTATATCATTAACATCATTACCTCGCAGGCTTATCATTCCCCAATCCTGTGGGGCTCCCTTCCATATTGCTTCTGCTTTTCCATCTGTTTCTAAATCAGAACGGTACAGATCAAATGAGGTAGTTGTAAAAAGTTTATTCTTTGTTAACCAAACACTGTATATTGCCCCAGAGATAAAATCTGTTCTGTAGTTAAACAGATTATTTTCATCTTCAATAATCTTTTTAATTATCCCATTTTCAACTTTCAATAAAGCTGAAGGTTTAAAATCCCTGTACCCGGCAATAAAAATATTTTGTTCGTTTCCATAAATATCAAGTAAGTCTGAAGTTGTCCCGCTTTCAATCTTCTGCCAAAAACCATCTTTGTAATGAGCGATGTTTCCATTATTCCCCGCTATATAGTAATCCTTACTGCCTTGTCCCCAGATTTTATTTACTTCAGATGAGAATGAAATATTTAATGGAATCGATTCAAAACTATCACCATTCGACCTAAAAAATCCGCCTAATGAAATACTATTATTACTGAAAGCAAAGATTGATTTTAGATGTGCCAGAGAATAGCTGCCTTGATAATAGTAATATACTCTTTCAAGAGTCCATTTATTCCCATCCCATCTTGCCAGATTGTAGAAAACAGGGTCTAGTATTCCCAAAGAATCTTTCTTGTAAATTTCCCCAACAATCCAAATGTTATTTTCATTTATTATAACTACATCAAAAAGTACGCTTGTTTCATTGCCAAATGTAAATGTCTGCCAGGTAAAGTTGTGGCTGGTAGTATCCATTGTAGTGGCGGATACCTGGATACCTGATACTGGATTCTGGATTCTGAAAACTTGATACTTGTAGGTTTTATTTGGAAGAAGTGAGTTATCAAGAACAACTGTATCTGTGCCGGTAAGTTTAAATTGCATTATCTCTTTGTCATCTCTCTTAAGGGTAATTAAACTTCCTTTGGCATTACTTATCTTAAGCCATGCTTCTGTGCAGGATACATCTTCAACGGTTAAAACAGGTTTATCATTATTCTCAGGTTCATTTGTATTGCAGCTAAGAAACGAGAGAGTTAATAATAAAACAATAAATATGTTCATAGTTTTTGTTTTCATATATATTATTTTGTTTTTCAGAAAGTGAGAAAGCAAACCTTTTAATCTTGCATCCTGGTAAAGTTTAATGACATCCGCCCAATAGATGAAAAGTATTTATAAAGATGTCCCTTTAAGCCTAATTTTAATAATTCGTATAAAAACTATCTTAATATTATTATATTGAATAATTTCATAAATGCAAACATTTATTTTATATTTTATAGTTTTTATCAATATAAGAACTATTAAAACAGAATAAATCCAGGAATAAAAAGTAGGAACAATATGTTCATCATTTCTATTTTCATATAAATAATTCTTAAATGGAAATATATTTAAACCTTGAGTCAGAAAAATTATAACAATAATTATTCCGGAATCAAGCTATTAAATTTTTACATAAAAGAAAATTTATATTGCAATAAATACCGGTAAATATTTCGCAGTAAGAATATTATTTATAAAGAGTGAAGTTATAATTTAAGTTAACATAAATTATATGCTAACTATTCTACACAACGGCATAAATTGTCTGTACAGAGGCTGTACTTGTTTCAGTAAAGAAAATCCTGGTAACCAGCCGCAAACTCTTCATACTCTTTTGCTACCATTATTGGATCTCTCTGTGTAATTGTTAATGCAATTTCAAAAGCGTTTAACCTGCCAAGACAAGTATAAGCTTTGGATAATTTTTCCGGTATGGCAAACCTCTGATGAATGCCGGTAAATATTCCAGCAAAAGCCGTAAGAACAGCAACACTTCCGCAGGTTAATTTCCAGGCTGGCCCACCTTGCCCAACCAATGGCCCTAATGCAGCCGTTAATCCTGAAATAAGAGTAGCCAAAGCGCTTGCAAAAATGCTTATGTAAGTGTACCTGCTGTTTAACTTCTTTAGTTCTTTAACAGTTGCTTCAAGCTTAAGCCTGTTATTGTTCACCTTTGTTAAAATGAAGTCTCTCTTTTCTTCCATTGCTTATACCTGCCTACTGACCTTTAATTAGAATAATTTTTCCGGAACGATAGGTTAATTCAATTGTAGTATCATTCTGAATTGTACCTTTGAATTTAACTTCACCCTCAAATCTTCGCACATTAAATTCAATTGAGCGGTTGGTAAAAACACCATATAGTTCCGAACTGAAGATATTGGAATCAGGGTATTGCTCAAAGCCGATAAATAAACCATGATTTACATTTTCATCACTTGTTGAAAATGAAAATGTATGTTCCTTGTTCTGTTTATCATGCCAGATATTCTCTATCTGCGGAACATACGGAGCTTCCGTAAGATTAGAATTTTCCGAACAGGAAAGCGAAATAAAAATTAATATAAAAGGAAAAATTCTTTTGAGCTTTTTCATAACTTGTTCCTTTCATTAAGTCTCTTCCTTTAAGTGATTGATAAGGTTGTTAACTTTTTTTTCGAGGACAGGTATTCTTGTCTCAAGTTCATTTACTATTAAAGTGATAGCGCCGATTGTTTTCGATTGCAATTCATTTCTTTCATCATCATCTTCAATAAATCCGGAATTGATTTTATTAATAACCACAATCTCTTCATTCAGCTTAAGAATATATATTTTATGTATTTCGTCTATCCCAAAATCCAATGCTGAAATAAACTCTTCCGGCAGATTCTTATTCTCCCAATAAATTGAAATATCATTCTGGTAAGCAGGTTTCGTGTTATTAAGTTGATTGAAAACAGAGTTGTATTCCTCAATCGAGTTAGTCAGTTCACTTAAAGCATTGCTGTTTTTTAATGCAAGAGTTGAAACCAATTTAAAGGTACTGGCAAGATTCTGAATCTTAAGGATATATTTTAAGAGCACCTCTGAGATAGCAGCAAACTTGTCGCTTCTTTTTTCTTTATTAATGATTGTCTTTAAGTACTCCTCAGATAATTCTCTTTCGCTTGATTCTTTTTTAACATAGGAATCAAATAATGTTTTTAACTCAGACTGTGCGAGTCCAAGTTCGGTAAGTAACTTTTCAAGCTTTGAATAATTTTTAGCAACCTCTTCCGGTTTAAGATTTTTCTCCTTGTTAAAAGATTTGGATATAACAACCTTAAGAACACTTTCTTTATTTGCAGGAACAGGAATCCTTGAATCGATTGGATATACCAGCTTCCACTCAGTACCAACGGTCTCAACCTCAAGCAGGTTAATATTTGCCGGTATCTCAATTTTAAATTCACCGGAGTTAGTAGTAACAATATTTCCGATAGAAATAAAACGCAGGTTAATATTACCAAGTGGATTTTTATTCTCGTCGTACACTTTTCCGGTAAGTACAATTGTCTGAGAGCTAAGTATTGGAGTGAAGTAAAATAGAAGAATTATTTTTATGAAGAGAATCTTCATTTTCTGCTTTCAAACTTTACTGTGATGGAAGAATTCTCAGGGATAGTTACGTAATCCCTGTATCCGATGCTTCCGTGCAATTCTGCAGTTAATAAAACTGATTTACCTGCTGATCCAGGTACGCTTAAAACAAATCTTCCTTTTGAATCGGTAATTGATTCTGCAAGTCCGTTTTCAAAATCGATATTTACTTTAGGCAGCGGGTTGCCGTCTTTATCAAGTACAATTCCTCTCACCAAAGTAGAATCACTTTTCTTTTCAAGTTCAAGATAGATTAATCTATTATCAGGTATAATCAAAGAGGAATTGTTTTTAAGCCTGTATCCTTCCACGCCAGGAATTATATTTATTTCCTTCCCGATAAAACCAGAACTTATTCCGGCAAAAATTACTTCTCCGTTTTCATCAATTTCCTTTTTAACTCTTTGTTCACCGAAATCGGCAATCAGGTTACCTTCCTTAATTATTTTACTTTTGTCTCCGTCTTTAAATAATCTGATTGTAAGAATGAAAGAAGATTCCGGTTTAGCAAAGTAGAATCCGCCTGCAATGACAAGGCAAAACACAACGATAGGACCGGATAATTCTAATTTACCGTAGGCTAAGTTCCCGGAGTATTTTGCATACGAACGCAAAGCTCCGAATAAAAAAGCTGCAGTACCAAGTGAAACAGGAATAAGTAATATGAAATAAAAAGATTTTGTTAATCCGAATGTGTTAAGTTTATCTGCAAAAACAATAACTAACAAAGCAGCAACAAGGCAAAGAACAAAAGCTCCCGCACTTATTATTACCCATTTGAATTTTGAAATATTTCCTGATGAGTCCGCGTTAGCTGCCATTTAATAAATCAACTTTCTTTTTTAAGCACAACAAGTGTCCAGTCATCAGATTGTTCATTACCGGCTACAAAATTCTGTACTTCGTTAATTATATTTTTACTTAATGCTTCCGAGTTTATCTGCAGGTTATTTAAAATGCTGTCTACAAATTTATCTTCGCTGTAAAATTCTTCTTCGATGTTTACTGCTTCGGGTATTCCGTCTGAATACAGAACAATTGTTTCTCCGTCATTTATTTTAATTGTTTCTTTTTCATATTTAGCCGAACTGAACATTCCGAGAGGTAAGCCGCCTTTATTAAGATGATAAATATTTTTCCCATCGTTAATGTAATAACCGGGATTGTGACCGGCATTTACATAGCTGAACAGTTTTTCTTCCACGCAAAGTTTGCCGATAAAAAATGTAATATAAATATTTGGAGAAGTTTCCCTGTAGATAATTTCATTCAGCCTGGATGTCATTTCCTGTATATCAATTTTGGTTTCAATAAGCGCATGAATCCATGCCTGGATTATTGAGACAAGCAAAGCGGCAGCAACTCCTTTTCCTGCAACGTCTGCCACGATACAAATTAAATTACCATCGCTGTCATCAATAAAATCAAAATAATCCCCGCTTACATATTTGCTTGGAATATTAATTCCCGAAATGCTGTAACCGGGAAGATTCGGATTCTCTTTCGGTAGTAACTTCCTTTGAATTTCCGAGGCGATCTGCATTTCATTTTCAAAAATCTGCTGCATTAAGATTTTCTGATGCAGCTTTACATTTTCAAAAGCGATTGATGCATGCGAAGATAGCGCTTTAAGAAAATCCTCATCGTCACCTGTAAATTTGCTAAACTTGCTGTTAAGCAGTTGAAACACACCGATTATTTTATTGCTGTTATTCATTAGCGGCATGCACAACATTGATTTTGTTTTAAACCCGGTAAGCTTATCTATTTCATCGTTAAAGTCTTGCAATTCACTTACATCTTCAACGTTAACAGTTTGCCCGGTAACAGCTACTTTGCCGGCAATTCCTTTTCCAAACGGTAATCTTATCTCAATCTTTGATTCACCGTGAAGAACCTCGGACCAGATTTCCCTTTTAGCATCATTAACAATATAAATGGTACCTCTGCGGGCATTGCATGAATTAATGGCAATATCCAGTATGATTCTTAATAACTCTCTTAAATCTAATGTTGAATTGAGGATTTGACTTGCCTGGATGAGGTTACGGAGTTTTACTAATTCCTTGGTATTTTCATTTCGCATGGATTGCTCTTCTAATGGTTTTCAAACCGTTATTTTGAAATCCATTTTCTTACAGCTACCCTCTGTTATATCTTAGAGAATTTTTGTGTAAAACGCAATATGAGTTTAATTGATTGAAATATTTTCAGCGTTAAGAAATTTTTTCTTTTTATACTTTGTTTTGGAAAAAGTCTTTATTTATTTTTGAACAAAGTAAAGGTAATACATCTAATGAAAATTAAACTGTTTTTGTTTTTAATTCTTTTATCTGTCTTGTCTTTTACACAGGAGGAGATGGGTTGGGATGCCAAGTTTGCAATCGGAATTGGTTACACACCGGGATGGTTTATTCCGGATTATAATATTATAAATGAACAGGTTAAAGCTCTTGGAGTCGATGAATTTTCCTCTGCCGGATTTTTTGCAACCGGATATTCAGGTTATGTTTCTTTAGCAGTCGTAAAAAATATCAGGATCGGGGGAATGCACCTGAATGGCTCAACCTCAAATAAAGGTTATAAAAATGGTTTTAACAAAGAAGCCGTTTATTCAGCTTCACTAAGCGGACTTACAATTGAATATTCCTTTCCTTTCATAAAGCAGGTAGCAGTATCAGTCGGTACAATTATAGGTGCAGGCAATACAACACTTGAATTGTACCAGAACAAAGGTGAATTCGACTGGAATGGTATCTGGAATGAATTGGATGGAACGAAGGATAATACCAATAATATCAATCGTAAATTATCAAATACTTTTTTTACAATCAGTCCGACATTAAATGTTGATATTCCGTTTTACAGGTTCTTTGCATTCAGAATCGGTGGCGGCTATATGTTTGAATTGGGTAAAAACTGGGAAGTTGATAATGGCGTTAAGTTAAACGATATCCCTTCGGGCTTGTCAGGCAATGCTTTGTTTTTACAGGTTGGAATTTACGTGGGTTATTTTAATTACTAATCGATTATAAATTATTCGGAAGTATAAATGAAAAATATTCTTGTAACAGGCGGCGCCGGATTCATCGGTAGCAACTACATCAATTTTATTTTAAATGAAAGGGAAGATGACAGAATAATAAACCTGGATAAGCTTACTTATGCAGGTAACCTGGAGAATCTTAAAGACTCGGAGAATAAGCCTAACTACATTTTTGAAAAAGGAGACATAACAAATTCGGAATTTGTTAATTACGTCTTCAGGAAGTATGAAATTAAATATGTAATTAATTTTGCTGCCGAATCGCACGTTGACAGAAGTATTCTTGGCAGTGAAATATTTTTCAGAACTAATGTAATTGGTACAAATGTTTTACTTGAGGCAGCCCGCCGTTATACCGTTGAGAAATTTCTTCAGGTATCTACGGATGAAGTTTATGGCAGTCTTGGTCCTACCGGATTATTCACGGAATCTACTCCGGTTGCTCCGAACAGTCCCTACTCATCAAGTAAAACGAGTGCTGACCTGATGGCGTTATCTTTCTATCATACTTTTGGATTGCCGGTAGTAATTACAAGATGCTCAAACAATTATGGTCCGCTTCAGTTTCCCGAAAAATTAATTCCCTTAATGATTATAAATTGTCTTAACAATAAAAAGCTTCCGGTATATGGAGATGGATTAAATGTACGCGACTGGATTTACGTTATCGATCATAACAAAGCAATTGACCTTGTTTTTGAAAAGGGAAGAGTAGGTGAAGTTTATAACATTGGTGCAAGCCAGGAAATGAAAAATATTGATATCGTAAAACTAATTCTTAAACATCTTGGCAAAGGCGAAGAATTAATTGAATATGTAAAAGATCGTCCGGGACACGACAGGCGTTATGCAATTGATTCGTCAAAGATTCAGAATGAACTTGGTTGGAAACCGTCATTCAGATTTGAGGAGGCTATTGGGAAAACAATTGACTGGTATCTGGATAATAAAAACTGGTGGCAACGTATTATTTCAGGTGAATATCAAAAATATTATGAAACATTATACGGAAACAGGATTTAATAAAGCCGGCTCATTACTGAACCGGCTTACATTTCGAAATACCTTTCGGAGTAGGTATTTCTTATGCGGGGGTAATTTGCTTGTTAAAGACTAAAGTAACTCACTTTAATCTAATCGGTTCTTTTGCAAGGAGAATCAATCAAGAAGATTTGAATCGATAAAATGACTTTACTACTAAAGTCCTGTTTTTTTGTTGGAGGAATATTTAAAACATATTTTCAACTATCCGAAGAAAATCTCCTTTCATAGTTAAGGTGAATCTTCCTCTCTGAGCTTAAAAATTGTAATCCAAACCTATTTCAAATGCGATTCCAAACGAAATCTCAGCATCTCAATATTGTTTGCCAATAAAAATGCTTTTTCATCTTGTATTTTTATAACGAATTTATAATGATTGATGGTTCCAAGGGCATCAATATTGCCACTAAAACAAACCTCTGGTGTGTCTGTATTATTTAACAGTGTAGCACACAATTCGGCAAAACGGAATTGAAACCACTTTTGAAAAAGTTGGAAAAGGAGTGCAGTAATGTTCTTTGAAGTGAAGGCAAAAAAAAACCTCTGCAATTATTTTGCAGAGGTTAGAAGTGGGGGCTAATGGATTCGAACCAATGACCCTCTGCTTGTAAGGCAGATGCTCTAAACCAACTGAGCTAAGCCCCCGAAAGGGAGAAACATTTTTTATAAAGAACCCGGGGCAGATGCTCTAAACCTCCGCCGTGGCGGATGAGCTAAGCCCCCATTTTCACAAATTTTCAGGGGATATTTATTTTCAAAATGAACAAAATTTGCGCAGAAAATATCGTAATTATTCTGCTTTTATCCAAGTACAATCTTAAAAATTTTGAGCGGGTGACGGGGTTCGAACCCGCGACCCTTAGCTTGGGAAGCTAATGCTCTACCAACTGAGCTACACCCGCAACTTTTCCTGTTGTAAAATAACTATCCAGAGTTGTTTATTCAAGCTGGTTATCCAAATTATTTCAGAAGAAGCAATTTATTACACTGCCTGTAACTTCCTATTTCCAGTTCATAAAAGTACATACCTGAAGGTAAATTGCTGCCATCAAATTCAATATTATATTCTCCGGGCTGCTTTTTTTCATTTACAAGGATTCCTATTTCTTTACCAAGCATATCAAAAATTGAAAGTTTTACTGCAGATTCATTAACCTCATTTCCAACTGTAAATTTAATTGTTGTATTCGGGTTGAATGGATTAGGATAATTCTGATAAAGTCTGTTTTCCAATCTGTGTGATATTTCGTTTTCAACATCAGTTGTTTTTAAAATGAACTCAGCATAATTATAATTAAATCCGCCAAAGAAAAATAATATCTGCAACGAATGCTCACCGGAAGGAATATAAATATTTTCAACTTTTACATCCTGCCAGTTCTGATATCCACCGGTAACGGGAACATCAATAAAATCTGCAAGATTAGAATTATCCAACTTAAGCAGTATCTTTCCACCGGACGAACTTCCGGCAATTCTCAAGTTAATATCATATATCCCGCCAGTTTCAACTTTTACCGTATATTTCAGCCATTCGCTTGTCTCAATCCATCCAACATTATAAGGATAGCTGAAGATATCATCACAGTTTTCAATGTCAACACCATCGTTTCTGTATTCATATCCGCTGTTATAAACTGGGCTGTTTAGCCCGCCGGTAACGCTATAAACTTTATCCTGGTAAGCATATCCAACTTTGCCCATATCATAATTTACAGCATACACTAAACCAGGAATTTTATTTTCAACGTATGGTTTAGTATCGTCATTTCCGGGTGCACGAAGAAGAGCATCTATAACATCTGGATGAAAGGTACATTTATCAATTGAAAGATTTCTGGCTTGTGTAATTAATGCATTATATGCTACGTCAACACTCGGTTTGGATGCAGTGCCTTTCCAATAGTTAATCAGGTTTTGAAAACCGGGTGTCAAAGGTGCTGAAAGCGGGCATGAGGTTGAGGCGATTTTTTTGTGAGGCCACCATGCCCAACCGATATTATTTGAATTAAACAATTCAACACAAGTAGTAAACCAGGAATTTGAATTTTCTCCTGTCTCTCCGCACCACAATGGAACGTTGTAAGTATTCCTGATATCAATTAGGTACTGGATTGAACTTTGATTCGGGGTATTCCAATACTTGTGAAAACTATAAGCCATATTATCATCCCATGGTGGAGTTAAACCCGTGAAAGTAGTTGCATACCAGTTACCTTCAATAAAGATGATATGGTTTTTATCAACGGTTCTAATTGCGTTTGTTATTTGAATGAAGAGATTTCTTAACGGTGTATTATTAGTTCCAAGATCGTAAGCTGTTTCATTTATTAAATCATAACCGCCAATCCATTCTTCGTTTGCATAACGTTCGGCAAGTTTTTTCCATAAATCAACCGTTCTTGTTTGATTTGCAGGCTCTGTCCATAATCTTGCTTCACCGTCGCTATCGCTAATGTTATCTTTGTTTTGAGCTCCGGGAGCACAATGAAGATCAAGTATAAGGTAAATTTTATTTTCTTTGCACCAGCTTAAAAGGCTGTCGATTTGTTTAAATCCTTCTTCAAGATAAACACCCGGCTGATCTTTAGGAGTAAGTTTATTATAGTGCATTGGTAATCTGATAGAGTTAAATCCCCACTCAGCAATTTTATCAATATCTTTTTTGTTAACGTAATTACTTTCGTATTCTTTATAGTAAGCGTTTGTTTTTTCCGTACCGATGAGCGCTTCAATTTTATTTCTTATTGCTGTTGGTGAATTAGCAAATTCGGAAGTATGCAGCATATAACCTTCGGGAACAAGCCAGCCGCCAAGACCAATTCCTTGCAGCAATACATTCTGACCGGCTCCGTTTACAATATTTTTGCCGGATGCTTTCAGGAATCCCTGGCAGTAAGAGTTTAGTGACAATGAAATAGTTAAATAAACAAAAATTACAAGTGAAGAAAGAGTATTGAAACGAAAGAGAAAATTGGACATAGTAAACCCGTAAAAATTTTTAACAAGTTCCTTACTTTATCAATAATTGTTCCTCTTAATAGATTGTAATTTTGAGGAAAACAGTTAATAATTTTGTGAGGCAAAATCAAAAAGTTATCAATTTAATAAGCTGGGAATTATTATTTGAATAAGAATTTCAGAATGATTGCCTTCAGGAATCTTATCAACTCCTGAAGGCTAAATTGAGTTTAAAGTTTTATAAATTCAACGCGGCGGTTATTTGCTTTTCCTTCCGGTGTAGTATTTTTATCTATAGGTTCAACCTCACCTTTACCGTCCGTTTCCATCCTGCTTCCATCAACACCGAAATCTTTTGTTAATGCAGCTTTTACAGATGCCGCTCTGCGTTTGGATAAATCTAAGTTAGCCGCATCTGAACCATCACTGTCCGTATGACCTACAATTTTAACCTTAACATCAGCATTTTCAGTTAGTACTTTTGAGATTTCTTTAAGTGTGCCATATGATTCAGGTTTTATTTTATCAGAGTTAACATCAAAAAGAATTCCGTGTGTAACTAATTTACCTTCAGTAAGAAATTTACTGCGCATATCTGCACCGGCTTCTGCAATGCGTAAATTTGAAATAAGTGGTTCACTTCCTTCAGGCGGCCATAAACGAATCTGATTTAGTTGTAATGCAGGATCAATTGCTTTTGGAAGATCAAATACTTTATCGCCATGAATATATACTCTGATGCGTGATTTTTGAATCCAGATAGAAACGTGATTTACTTCCTTTAATTTCAGCAAACCAATTTCTTTTGAGTAATCACCGCTTATATTATAATTCCCCTCAGAATAACCGGAAATTGTATGAATGCCGTTAGGAGTATATAAATTAAGTACTACACCACCTTTACCCGGAACGTAACCAGTAGGATATATTTCATTCTCCAAATATTCTATAACTGTAAAATCCATTCCAGAACTTTGCTGTTCCTCGCCATTATCATCAGGAATGATATCGAATTCTATAGTACAATTTGAAGGAAGATTAACGCCCTTTTCTAACCAGAACATACCATATTCTCTCATCTTAAACCAGTTACCTGGTGCAATATTAGTAGTCATTATTTCACCGGCTTTATTTGTATTCCACAATGCAGGGAAATCTCCGATAGCATCCTGGGCAAAATCTTCGTAGAAGATAACTTTATCGCCGGGAATAAAATCATATTTGGAGAAAGATTTTAATTCCTGTTTCTTTGGCTTTACTTCCTGTTGTTCAACTTCAGTTGTTTCGGTCGATTCATCCGTTTTTACTTCTTCCTGGTTTTTATTCTCGTCTTCCTTTTTGTTTTCATTTTCTTTTGTTGCTTCATCTTCAACTTTATCCAGCCCTTTATCGATAGCTTCATCAGTTTTTTGATCAACATGCTCCTGTACTTTATCCTTGATTCTATCAAGGAGATCCTGTGCGTTTATGTTTGAATAAAAGAATAAAAAAGCGATCCCGGAAAACATTAAAAGGTATTTTTTCATAACAACCCTCGTAAATATTGTAAATCTTTTGATGGAAATTAGCAATAAAAAATCCCATCTCAAAAATAAAATTGAGATGGGATAAGGTTGAAAAGAATTAACATTTATTCTGAATCTGGTACCCTGGTAGCGGAGAAACTACCACTGATTGTCACTTCAGTTGTTGGACTTGTTACGTCGTATATCTTCCCTGTAAAGGAACCTTTAATTTGTCCTCCAACAGAACCGTACGAGGAAATCGTAATTGTACCACTTCCGGATTTTACACCATAAGTTTTTGTTGAAGTCGTTCCAGCATTTATAACTAATAATAATCCGGTTATTATGTCACTGCTGGTTTCATCAACTGAAAAATTGAAAGTCCCGGTTTGTTTCCCGGGTGATACTAATGTAACCATAATATTATCAGAACAGGAAAGCGTAATACCAGTTACATCATTAGTAGTTGAGTAACCTCCGGCAGCACTATTTATAGTTACTTGTTTATTTGAAAAACCATCTCCGTTAAGTGTTATTGAATATGTTCCGCCGGTTGTGTCGGTTCCGGTAGGGTTGCTATCATCTTTTTTACAACCGGCAATTAAAACAGCAAAAACAAAAACAAGAGAAAGAATACGGTAAGATATTTTCATAAGCCACCTCTAATTAGTTTGATTATTTGTTGCTGTGCAAAATAATATAAAATTCCTCAAATAAAAATTCTTACTCCTGGAATTTTTATTGATTTGACTGCTGATGTGATTTTGCTAAATTTAGTGTCAGTTTGATAAATAATATTCATCATTTAAACAGTACGTTTATGAAAATAAATTACAAAAAAATTCTTTTTGCCGTTGTTGTAGCAATACTACTAATCTTTTTGGTGTACAACAAGTTAATTAAATCTTCGCAACCCGGTGCAGCTCAAACTGGTGCTGGTAAAAAACAGGCTGCAATAGTTTCTGTTGCTGTTGTAAATCCAACTTCAATTGAAGAGAAAATTTTTACGACCGGTTCAATAATGGCAAATGAAGAGGTGGATCTAGCAAGTGAAGTCTCGGGCAAAGTAATAAAAATATCATTTAACGAAGGCTCAAAGGTAAAGAAGGGGGACTTGCTTGTTAAAATAAATGATTCCGAACTGCAGGCGCTGCTTCTTAAAACCACATATAGTAAAAAACTTGCCGAGGAAAAAGAATTCAGGCAAAGAAAAATGCTTGAGAAAGAAGCAATAAGTAAAGAAGAATACGACGTTGCCTTAAGCGAACTGAATAAGCTTGATGCAGAGATTCAACAGATAAAAGCACAAATTGAAAAGACTGAAATACGTGCCCCGTTTGATGGCGTTATCGGGCTTAGAACAGTAAGTGAAGGAAGTTATATTAATCCTTCTACAACTGTTGCTACGCTGCAGAATATCAATCCCTTAAAAATAGATTTCTCTGTTCCTGAAAAATATTTTAACCAGGTTAAAACCGGAAACCAGATAAGTTTTACAATACAGGGACTGAAGAAAACATTTATTGGGAAAGTATATGCTATTGAACCTAAGATTGATCCTAATACACGAACATTAAAAATGCGGGCGATAAGCAAGAATGATAACCTTGAATTATTCCCGGGTTCATTTGCGTTGGTTGAACTTGTACTAAGAAAAATTGAAAATGCTGTTGTTATTCCAACCGATGCTTTAACTAGCGACATTAAAGGACAAAAAGTTTATGTAATTAATAAAGGTAAAGCCTTTGAAAGGCAGGTTGTAACAGGTATTAGACAGGATAGAAGTATTCAGATTGTTAACGGAATAAATGCAGGCGATACAATTGTTACAAAAGGAATTCTAAATGTAAAACAAGGCGGCCCCGTTAAAATAACGGAACAAAAATAATGTCAGACTGTTATTTTTATCATTCAAAAATCCTGATCGCTAGATAAAGAGAATCAAATATGAGTTTATCATCAATTAGTATAAGGCGCCCGGTTTTAACAATAGTAATGTCAATTGTTATCCTGCTGTTTGGTGGAATTGGTTATACATATCTTGGTGTAAGAGAATTTCCAAGTATTGATCCGCCGATAATTACCGTTTCAACTACCTATGCCGGTGCAAATGCTGACATCATTGAATCCCAGATAACTGAGCCGCTTGAAGAATCAATAAACGGAATTGCAGGAATCAGATCATTAACATCCGTAAGCAGGGAAGGCAGAAGTAATATTACGGTTGAGTTTAATCTTGGGCTTGACCTTGAAGCTGCGGCGAATGATGTAAGAGATAAAGTCTCACGCGCAATGAGAAATTTACCGACTGATGTTGACCCACCGATTGTTACCAAAGCTGAAGCAGATGCTTTCCCGATTATATTTCTGAATGTTAAAAGTAATTCCCGTGATCTGATGGACCTATCCAGAATTGCAAATGATATTTTTAAAGAACGGCTGCAGATAATTCCTGGAGTTAGCCAGGTAAACATCTGGGGTGAAAAAAAATATTCGATGAGGTTAAGGCTCGATCCTGCAAAACTTTCTGCATATGAACTGACACCAATAGATATTAACGAAGCACTTGACAGGGAAAATATTGAGCTGCCTTCAGGAAGAATTGAGGGAATGCAAACTGAACTTACCGTTAGGGCTTTGGGGCGTTTAGAAACCACAGAAGATTTCAATGATCTTATTATTAAAGAAAGTAATAAAGGGATTGTTCGTTTAAGAGATGTTGGGTTTGCAGAACTTGGTCCTGAAAATGAGAGAAGTATTTTAAAAAGAGATGGTATTCCTATGGTTGGTGTTGTAATTGTACCCCAACCGGGGTCAAACCATATTGAAATTGTAGATCAGTTCTACAGGGAGCTTGAAAATATTAAAAAAGATTTGCCGCCGGATATTGAATTGGGAATTGGATTTGATATTACAAGATTTATCCGCAGGTCTATTACCGAAGTTGAAGAAACTATATTCATTGCTTTCGGTCTGGTTATTCTTATCATCTTTGCATTTCTAAGAGACTGGCGGACAACTTTAATCCCGATACTTGCAATTCCTATTTCTCTTATAGGGACATTCTTTATAATGTATGCGGCAGATTTCACCATAAATGTTTTAACTCTGCTTGGAATTGTGCTGGCAATCGGAATAGTGGTGGATGATGCAATTGTGGTTCTTGAAAACATTTATACAAAAATTGAAAGAGGAATGCATCCGCTTGAAGCTGGTATGAAAGGTTCCAGTGAAATTTTCTTCGCAATTATTTCTACTACAATAACTTTAGCTGCGGTATTTCTGCCAATAATTTTTCTTTCCGGTTTAACCGGAAGGCTATTCCGCGAGTTTGGAATTGTTATCGCCGGCTCGGTTCTTATTTCGGCTTTTGTAGCGCTTACATTAACGCCAATGCTAAGTACAAAATTATTAAAACACCGGACCAAACATAGCTGGATATATGAAAAGACAGAGCCGTTTTTTGTTTCGATGATTGAATGGTATAAAACCACTCTCGATAAATTTATGAAAAGACGCGTACTGGCTTTTGTTATTATGGCTGCAACCTTCGCTGCAATTTACCTGTTCGGCGGAGCGCTTCAATCGGAACTTGCACCTATAGAAGACAGAAGCGGAATACAGCTTGTTGCTACTGCACCGGAAGGAACTTCATACGATGCGATGATTGCATTCATGGATAAGCTTTCTGAAATAGTTAAAGATACTGTTTCTCAAAGTGAAGCTATAATTTCTGTAACCGGCGGAGGCGGCGGAGCGAGTGCTGCAAATTCCGGTTTTATAAGATTGACACTGAAAGATCCCGAACAAAGAAATAAATCCCAGCAACTTATATTTCTTGAATTATCAGATCTCGTAAAAAAATTACCTGATGCAAAAATTATTGTTAATCAGGATCAATCCATTAGTTCGTCCAGGGGTGGTTTACCTGTTCAGTATGTTATTGAAGCGCCCAATTTTGAAAAGCTTAGGAACGTACTTCCTAAGTTTTTACAGGAAGCTTCAGCCGATCCGACATTCAGTATTGTAGATGTTAATCTGAAATTTAACAAACCTGAAATTGTTATTAGTATGAACAGAGATAAGGCAAGAGACCTTGGTGTATCTGCAAGGGATATTGCTACAACTCTGCAGCTTGCTCTAAGCGGACAAAGAATTGGCTATTACATAATGAACGGTAAACAATACCAGGTTATTGGTCAGTTGATAAGGGAAAAGCGAAGCGCACCCATTGATCTTAAATCTCTTTTTGTCAGAAATAACAAGGGACAGCTTATTCAACTGGATAATGTTGTTACGCTTACAGAGCAGGTTAATCCACCTCAGCTTTACAGGTATAACAGGTATATATCTGCAACAGTCTCCGCTAACCTTGCTCCCGGCAATACAATTGGAGATGGAATTGATGCGATGAACAGAATAGCCAGGAAAGTTCTTGATGAAACATTTTCAACTGCTCTCAGCGGACCATCCAAAGATTTTGCCGAAAGCTCATCAAGCCTTTTTTATATTTTTCTTCTGGCCCTTGTCCTTATCTATCTTGTACTTGCTGCTCAGTTTGAAAGTTTTCGTGACCCGTTTATTATTATGTTTACAGTTCCGCTTGCTTTGGCGGGCGCTGTATTTTCATTGTGGTACTTCAATCAAACGCTTAATATTTTTTCTCAGATCGGAATGATAATGCTGATTGGCCTTGTTACAAAAAACGGAATTCTTATTGTAGAATTTTCTAACCAGAGAAGAGCGCAGGGACTTTCAATTGAAGAAGCTGTTAAAGATGCGGCAGCAGCAAGGTTCAGACCTATTTTGATGACAAGCCTTTCAACTATTTTAGGAGCATTACCAATTGCTTTAGCGCTTGGCGCCGGTTCGGAAAGCAGAGTTTCTATGGGTATTGCTGTTATCGGCGGACTTATATTTTCAACATTTCTTACTTTGTTTGTTGTACCTGCAATCTATACATATTTCACAAGTAAAAAGGAAATAACTGTTAGTAATGTAAATGCAGATACCGAATAAGATGTTATGATGAGAAAATTAATATTGAAACAACTCGGGCTTTTAATTGAAGAATGGATTTTTCTTTTGTCTGTTTCTAAAATCATTTTAGGTTTTTAATGATGATAAAAAAAATAAGTTTATTTCTGTTAACCGCTTCGGTCTTGTTTTGCCAGGAAAAATTAACTCTTGATAAAGCAATTGAATTAGGCCTGCAAAATAATTACTCAATCCGTATTGCCAAAAATGAAGCAGCGATTGAATCAAATAATTTTACTTTGGGAAACGCAGGTTTTCTTCCAAAGCTTGATGTTACTGCTACAATAAGCAAAACAAAAGCAAACACAAAGCAGGAATATTCGGACGGAAGAAGCGTTAACCGCTCTAATGCAGAAACAGATTCTAAAAATGCTGGCGTAGCTCTTAACTGGACCTTGTTTGACGGCTTTAACATGTTTGTTTCCTATAGTAAGCTAAAGCAGTTTAAGGAAACAGGGGAGATAAATGCAAAGATAGAGATTGAAGATAATGTTGCTCTGATAATTCAGAATTACTACAACATTGTCAGCTTGCAGGAAGGTATTAAAGCTCAGAAGGATGCGATCGAAATATCTGAAGAGAGAGTTAAAATTGCAGACGATAAACTTAAACTCGGATCGGCTTCAAGACTGGAACTTCTGCAGGCTAAAGTTGATTTGAATGCCGACAGCTCAAATCTGTTAAAACAACAGATCAATCTATCCAACGCGAAAGTTAATCTTAATGAACTGCTTGGAAGAAATACAAACATAGATTTTATAATCCAGGATTCAATATCAAACAGCAGCAATTTTTCTTATGATGAGTTGAAAGAACGGATACTTGCAAAAAATAATGAATTAAGAATCGCAGAAAAGAATATGGAAATTGCCAGGCTAAACCTTAGTGGAATTAGATCCCAGATTTATCCCCAGCTCGGTGCTTATATAAATTATAACTTTAGCCGTCTTGATTACCAGGCCGGTCTTTATAAGTTGAACCAGAACCAGGGATTTAGTTATGGTCTAAGTCTTTCATTAAATCTTTTCAACGGATTGAATACTGACAGGCAAATTGAAAATGCTCATATCGATATCATGAACAGTGAACTTGAATTTAACTCAACAAAAAATGCTGTTGAAGCTGACTTTGAGCATGAATACCTGAATTATAAAAATGGATTAACGTTGGTAAAGCTTGAGGAAGAGAATCTTGAAGTTGCAAAACAGAATGCGGAGATAGCAATGGAACGTTTCCGTAACGGTTCTTACTCTCCGCTTGAATTACGCGAGGCACAGAAAGCTTTACTTGATTCCAAAACAAGATTAGTTTCAGCACAGTACTCTGCAAAGTTTGCAGAGATTGAATTGCTAAGATTAAGCGGGCAGATTATAAGATAGCGGATTGAGTTCCTGAATTGATAGTTGAATTTATCGACAAATAATTTCAACTCAACTTTCTAACTTTTAAACTTTTAACTTTAATCCTTCAAGCTACACGTCCTTGCTCCCTTGCATTCATGCCTTCACACATCCTTGCATTCTTCCATTCTTCCAACCCTGCATTTCTGCAACCTGATTGTAATTCAATTGTAATTCGATGGTAACACTTTTGTCATTCAATTGTTAGAATGATCAAGTTTATGAACGCGGGATGCTGGATACTTGATTCTGGATGCTGGATAAAATTGGAAATTGGTTATTCATCATTCAAGCTTCAACTTGCAACCTTGCATCTTTCCACCCTTGCAACCTATCATTCTTGCTCCCTTGCACTCGTGCCTTCATGAATTCTTGCAACATTAGTCTAACAACTTGTCCATTTGAGATGTATTTACACAAATAAAAAAAATCACTATTTTGCTTTGGAAATATAACGGGGAATTTATGAAAGGTTTAAGTTGTGTAGCTCTAATTCTGTTTCTTTCAGCAGGATTTATAAATCCACAGCAGAAAAATATCCGGCAAATAAATAATCATCCGGATAAAGACAATCGTACATTAACAAGTGCAATCACCAAATCAGTTAAAGACAAACCCGAAAAAGTTTCTTCAATAAATGATACATTGAATTACAGGGATTGTACAGACCTGATATACAGTTTAATGTTAGGAGGTCAGGATGTTGTTTTACAATGGTTCCAGGCTCCTTTCGACTTGAAAATTAAAGCCTTTGGGATTAACTGCTGGGCAGAGAGTAATGCTACTGTTCAGGTTGGGCTTAGAAAAATAAACTTACCAGTTGATTCAATCTATAAATTACAAAATGAACAACTTGGTTATTATGTCGTTCAGGAAAACGGCAAATATTCATTCTCACCATTTGATGATAACCAGAGTGATACAATTAACTGGATCGGTAAAACTATAACAGGTGAACCATTTGGAGAAGATTTAATTTCTGATTACTGGCCGTTGGAAGTAAAAAAAGAAAACACTGATGAATACCAATGGCTGCAAATGAGTTTATTGGGATACTTTCCGGAAATTAAAGCAGGTGAAATAGTTGCAGTAACGATTAAAAATATTTCGGCTGTTTCAGATTCTTCAATTATCTACGTTAAAGAAGGATGTTCATTAAAAAACTTTGGCTGGAAGTATTATGCAAGTGATCGAATATTTCCTGAGGACATAAATGATTCAACCGGAATCGGATGGTGGAATAAGGAAGGACATACTTTTGATTTTGCATTAGCAGTGGAATTGCCTTGCGACATGATACCGGATATTTTAATAACTCATTTAGATGGAACACTATCTACCGAACCGCGTGAGGTAATTGCACAGGTATATGGAGACTGTGTTTCTGGTACTGTCACCCAGGTTATATTGCAATATAAATTAGATGATTCTAATGACTGGCTTGATGTATCAATGCAACATGATTCCGCTGAGATATGGAAAGGAATGATACCGGGACAACCTGCTAATACTATTGTAACTTATCAAGTTATTGCAATGAACGATGATGATATAATTATAACTTCTGCCTACGAAGGCAGATATCTCATTTTTGGTCCAACTCCGAATGTTAATACTCTTCTTGTTTTTAACGGGGGCTATCGTTTCTCTAATGAAAAAGAATATCCACAGGATTATTATTTTGGAACAAGTGACTTTGCTAATTATAATGTTCGGGATTTTAAGCACGATGTCTGGGGATACGGACAATTGACGGATGAGCTTGTTAGTTATTATGATAACATAATTGAAATTACAACTCCTGAACCTAATGCCTATAATGATTCTGTAATTGTAAAATGGTTGGATGCTTTACCAAACCATAACTATTTTCTTGCCGGGCAGGAATGGTTAGGTTATAGGTACGAATACAGAGATTCAATTTTTCTTCTGGGTTCATTTGAATATGACCAGTTAGGAATAACTCATTCATATAATGATGTTAGTTATGCAAACACTACCGGGCAATTTTTACCAAGCAGATTGTATCCTGTTCAGGGTTCGTTGCTGTGCAGTGATTTATTTGATCTGTATAATTTGCAAACACCCGGCGATTCACTACAGTATCATCCTTACTATGAGTTGGGTACAAGTTACACCAACTGGATTGATGGTTATGAAGTTGATACAAACAGAGTTGTAGTTGATATGTATGTTGAAACCCGCGGAATCGAAGGACAAGCGCATGTTGAGATATTACCCTGCGCTACTCACCTAACCTTACCGGCAGGAAACAAAATTGCTTTCTTTGCATTCGATCCATTAGCTTTAAATTCAAGTCCGGATTATTACTGGTATGGATTCAGCAAAGAATCACCACAGAATAAAGTATTGGATTGGTTTGGTATAACTACAGAAGTTGATGATGAACCGGTTTTATATCCGCAGGCATTTAAGTTATATCAGAACTATCCAAATCCGTTTAATCCTGTAACTAAGATAAAATATTCCGTACCATTAAACATCAACCGTCAACCATCAAACATAACACTAAAGGTGTTTGATGTACTTGGAAGGGAAGTTGCAACACTTGTAAACAAGGAACAACATTCCGGCATTTATGAAGTTGAATGGGACGCGGGCAGCATTTCATCAGGAATTTATTTTTATGAATTACGTGCAGGTGATTTTGTCGCCATAAAAAAAATGATAATACTTAAATAGAAATTAATAATTGTGATTCTTAGTAAATCAATTAACAGAGATGAGAGGTTATAATTCTCTGCGACTATAATAAGAGCTATTCACAATATTTAATATTTCAGATAATGTTCTTTAATAGGTTCTGATTATTACTTGAGTAGTTGTTCTCTTAATAAGTTTACAAGTAGTAAAAAAAATGTTAATTTGCTTCAGAAAATCTTTAAGGGATTAATATGAAGAGTAAAAGCAGAACTATTATCTTCTTGTTCCTTATAGTGGGATTTATTTTTCCTCAGGGAAAAAATATAAATCAATCAAGTACTCTTCCGGCTAACATCAAACTTAAACTAAATAATCAAAAAGAAATAAATAAGCCATTAGACGTTCATGATTTAAGGGATACGTTGAATTACAGGGATTGTACAGACCTGATATACAGTTTAATGTTTGGGGGTCAGGATGTTATTCTGCAGTGGTTCCAGGCCCCTGCCGATATGATAATTAGAGAAATTGGAATTAACTGCCGGGCAGATAGTGGTGCTACTGTTCAGGTTGGGCTAAGAAAAATGAACTTGCCAGTTGACTCAATATATAAATTACAAAATGAACAACTTGGTTATTATATCGTTCAGGAAAACGGTAAGTACTCTTTCTCACCATTTGATGATAACCAAAGCGATACTATTAATTGGATCAGTAATAAAATAACAGAAGAACCTTTCGGAGAAGATTTACTTTCAGAATATTTTTCATTGGAAATTAAAAAAGAAAATAATGATGAATACCAGTGGCTGCAAATGAATTTATTGGGATACTTTCCTGAAATTAAGGCCGGTGAAATAATTGCAGTAACGATAAAAAATATTTCGGCAATTTCGGATTCTTCAATTATTTACATTAAGGAAGGATGTTCATTAAAAAACTTTGGCTGGAAGTATTATGCAACTGACCGAATTTCTCCCGGTGGGTTAAATGATTCGACCGGAATAGGATGGTGGAATAAGGAGGGACATACTTTTGATATGGCTTTGGCAGTAGAAGTAACAGGATGTACACCTCCCGAAATTTATAATATTACAAAGTTACCAACCACAATGTCTACTGAAGACAGAGAAGTATCGGCAACAGTTATGTGGGGTTGTTCAGATACGGTGAATGCTGTTAGTATTCTTTACAAAATTAATGATGAAAATATCTGGAGAGAAATTTCAATGGTCAATGACTCTTCATATTCGTGGAAAGGAATATTACCAGGCCAACCGGGAAATACTAAAGTTACATATATAATTAAAGCTTACTTTAATGATAATTCGATTATTTCTCCGGAAGAAATAGTCTATTTCATTTTTGTTCCAACAACAAATACTCTTCTTGTTTTTAACGGACTCTATTATACTCCGAATTCTAATCTCTATCCGCAAGATTATTACTTTGGAGTTAGTGATTTTACTAATTACACAGTTCGTCAATTTCCACGTGATGTTTGGGCTTACGGACCATTAACCGATGAGCTTGTCAGTTTCTATAATAACATAATTGAAATTACTACTCCTTCACCGAATGAGTATAATGATTCTGTTATTGTAAAATGGTTGGATTCTTCTCCTAATCATAACTATTTCCTTGCCGGGCAGGAATGGCTTGGACACAGATATGATTACAGGGATTCATCTTTTCTTGCCGGTTCATTTGAATATGATAATCTGGGTATCACTCATTCGTTTAATGATGTTAGTTATGCAAATACTACAGGACAATATTTCCCAAGCAGGTTGTATCCCGTTCAGGGTTCTTTGCTATGCGGAGATTTATATAAGCTGTATAATTTGCAAACACCCGGAGATTCATTGCAGTATAATCCCAATTATGAATTGGGCGAAAGTTACCACAACTGGATTGACGGATACAGAGTTGATACAAACAGTGTTGAAGTAGATATGTATGTTGAAAGCCGTGGAATTGGTGGTCAGGCACATGTTGAGTTATTGCCCTGCGCATCTCACTTAACTTTACCGGCAGGAAATAAAATTGCTTTCTTTTCATTCGATCCTTTAGCTATCAATTCAAGTCCGGACTATTACTGGTATGGATTCAGCATAGAATCACCGCAGAATAAAGTATTGGATTGGTTCGATATTACCTCTGATGTAAATGAAACAAAAATGTTATTACCCGGGGAATTCATGCTGTATCAGAATTATCCCAATCCCTTTAACCCTGTTACAAAAATAAAATATACAATTCCACATGTAAAGACGGGGTATACCCCGTCTCTACAAAATGTTACTTTAAAGATTTATGATATTCTTGGTAAGGAAATT
>QZKB01000094.1 GCA_003599415.1 Ignavibacteriales bacterium
AATTAATTTCTTAATATTTTTTATAGCGTAAAGAATCCTTGGCTCTCAGCCAGTATAAAAGCAGGTTTATCACCTGCTTTTCTTATATTAATTAAAACAGGTGATTATGTGGTTATGAAGAATACTTCTGACCTGTTACTTCACCTTAATTATTAATAATGTTTTGTTTCCTAAAAACCTGATTTTGAAATACCTCTATGGCACTTAGATATAAATGCGAATTACAAATTAAATTTATAAAATCATTTATTTTTTTAACAACAATCTTTCTCATGACTTCTTGTAATAATCCAGGAAAGAAAAATTATTCAACCGTAAGAAAGGCAGCTTCCAACATGTACAATCTTAATTCCATTAAAGGATATGCAGATGTAAATGGACTGAAAATGTATTATGAAATTTACGGGAAAGGAAATCAACTTGTATTAATTCACGGAGGAGGCTCTACCATTCAGTCAACATTTGGCAGAGTAATTCCATTGCTTGCCAAAAGCAGGAAGCTTATTGCCATAGAATTACAAGCTCATGGCAGAACAAGTGATAGAAATAATGATCTTTCTTTTGAACAGGATGCTGATGACATAGACCGGCTTATGGAAATTCTTAAAGTTACCAATGCGGACTTTCTAGGTTTTAGTAATGGCGGCACAACTGCACTGCAAATTGCCATCCGGCACCCTGAAAGAGTTAATAAAATTATTGCAGCTTCAGCTCTTTATAAACGAAATGGAATTGATTCTCCGTTCTGGAATTATATGGAGCAGGCAAAACCTGAAGATATGCCACAACAGTTAAAGGATTCATATACTCAGGTTTCATCCAATCCAAATGGATTGCAGGTAATTTTCTACAAGGATGTTAAAAGGATGGTTAGTTTTAAAGACATTCCTGATGAAAAAATAAAATCTATTAAAGCACCAACACTAATTATTTTAGGTGATAAAGATATAATTAAACCTGAGCATGCTATTGAACTCCATAGATTAATCTCCAATTCTGAATTAGCTGTAATTCCAGGCGGGCATGGTGAATACATAGGAGAAATAACAACATTAAAAGACAACATCTATAGCCAGGAGTATATGATTTCATTAATAGAAAACTTTCTTAATAAATAATCAGTTTTATCTTATTATAACATTCACCACCTAATCAATTTTCTCCGTCTCTTACTTAAGTTATTGCTTCATCTTTTAACGAGAGATCGGTTGTCTTGCCATTGTATCCCTAAAATAAACCAGGAATATTTTTAGTTAATGAGTTGCTGATTTAATTAAGTTGTATAAGATATTATTCAATATTCCATCCGCTTACAATGAGATCAATATTATTGACATCACCTGCAATTTCAGGTATTAGTCCTATAACTGTTTTTTTCTGCCCGGGCAATAAAGAGAAATAATTATCATTCCACATAACCGGCAGAATATTATCAATAGCATCCTTCTTTGCAATCTTAAGCTCAATTTGAAAAGCAAGGTTCGGTGCAGGGTTCTCTATAAGAGCAGTAATTGTTGTACCCTGTTTTGTTTTATCAAGTGAATACTTTTTATTAATACTTACCCGGGTAAGTTTATTCAGATCTGTTAAATCTGCATATTCTTTTGTTGGAGTAACAAACCATTCCGTTTTTTCAAAATCGGGTGTATCAACACTGGCTGATAATGTGTAAAAGTTTGAACTTATAAGCTCATCTTTTTCATTAAATAATTCCAGACTTAAGAAATAAGTATTGGTAAGCCCTTCAATTTCACTTAAAGATAATAAAGACTTTACTTCATCCTGCCAAAGGTCGAATGTTTTATTAACAGAATATTTCTCAGCAAGGTTAAAGTTAAAAACTTTTATTTCAGCATTCAGCTTACTGAATTGGTTGAGTGTATTGTTAACAACCGACACATATTTATTTCCATAGTTATAGATCAAATGAACAGGCTCGCAGGCTTTGCGTACACCATAGAATGCAGCATTAGGAATAAGATAATAATCATATAGCTGCCACCAAATTTTTGGCCAGGCAGCGTTATACATCCATTGTATTACTCCGGTCGATTTATATTTATTTACAATAAACGCCTCGAACATTGCCCTGCTGTTTTCATAATTAAGGAACTGAGCTTTAGTATTATACTCATGAAAACCTTTTGCGCTGCCTAACCTGTTATTGAGCGCTTCCGTAAAGCAGTTAAGATTTTTAAATTCCAGTCCTCCGCAGTGAAAATTCCACACTGAGTCAACCGGCCATAAATGTTCTGCACGAATAAATTTTTTAATGCTCTCCAGCACAGGCAGCTGAACACCCGGTCCAGTTTCACTATTAAAACCAAAAGCTCCACCGTTAAGTGAATCGATATACCAGTAGGCCGGCGGAATATAATCATAAGGGCCGGTCATCTTAACTCCGGTTTTTCCTGCCAGAGATGTTTTATTTCCGGCAGATGCAAGCGAACATCTTGTTGAATCAAATAATGAAAGAGTTTTAAGATAATCTTTTTCAAGCGTGGGATTTGGAAATTTATCACTGCCATAAAGCCAAACAAAAATTGACGGATGATTGCGCAGCCATTTAATCTGATCCCGCCATGATTGCGAGAGCAGATTAAAATCCTTACCGGTTGTAACAGCACCATAATCATCGTGTTTCTTCCCGATGAATGCCTCCCATTCCCATTGACAGCTCCAACCTACCATTAATAAAATTCCTCTTTCGTCACAAAGGTTATACAGATCCTCGCTGTTTCCCCAAAAGCCTTCAAGCCTAAGTGCATTAAGATTCATATGTCTTGCATACGCAACCTGGGTTTGTAAATTTTCATAGGAGTTATCAAGCATCATGTTATCAACCCAGCCGCCTCCGCAAACAACTATTTTTTTGCCGTTAAGCTTGTACCCCCTGTAACCGTACTCGTTAAAATAATCAGTAACTTCTCGTATTCCGAAGCGGACAGACTGAGAATCAGATATATAATTATCAGTTTTGAATGTAAGCACCAGGTCATACAATTCTTGCTTACCTAAATCATGCGTCCACCATACCCTTGGATTATATATATTAAGTTGTACGAACTCATTAGCATTAAAAACAATTGTTTTTGTTTCATTCGGTTCAAGCACAACATTTTTCGCAAATAAAATTGATTCGATTCTGCCTTCCAGAATTCCGGATATTTTTCTGCTGTTATTATTCTGAATTTCTGCCGAGATTTTTAACGCAGCCGTTTTAAATCCCGGAATTTGCAGACTACTTTCAACAAAAGGACAATTAATTGAAACATCACCACACTGTTTTATTTTTACCCCTCTGAACAAACCCATATTTTTATCGGGAGGAGTCGGATTCCAATCAACAAAGCCGATCGTATAATCACCAGCAACCGGAGGAAAAACCTCTACAGCAAGAACATTCATGTTATCAGTTTTAACAAAAGCAGAAATATTAAATTCGAATTGCCTGTACGCGCCAAATACTATACTGGTATCCGCAATAAGTTTTCCGTTCAACCAGATATTAGCTTTATAATTTATTCCGTCAAATTCCAGCTTAACTGTTTTTTTTTGTTGTTGATTTGGTATTTCAAATTCAGTACGATACCACCATGATTTTTTCAGCTTTTCATCCGAAATCATTTTAAGATTGTCGCTGTAATAAATATTCTCATAAACTTTATTATTAACTAATCCGGCAAGTACTGTTGAAGGTAAATTTACCGGGTACCAATTACCGTCTGCTTTATTGGTGTCGGATGCCTTTTCAAATTTAAAATCCGGCAAAGAAATTTTTTCCCCATTGACTTTTACCACTTCAGAGGATTGAATGAACCAGTTATCTTTTAACCAAAATGAATAGTTATTTGTTTGTGCAGGAACCACCGCTGCAATAATTAACATTAAAAATTTTATCAAGGTTTTCATCTGGATTCCTCTTTTAGAATTATATTTTGCAAATTGCTTTTTAAAGTCAAATCCTCCCATGTAAAGAGGATTTAACTTTTACAACTCCCAAAGGGAGTGATGAGGAGGAGATATTCAATTCAGCATTTTACTTTTCTTCAATAATAACAAGATCCCATGGCTGCAGTTTAATTTCATTTCCTTTTGAGATAGCGTTATCAGTCAATAAATCAACACCAGCAGAATATTCATACTTAAAAGTCTGTACATCGCCGGAAAAATTCATGAAGTAACGGATATTTTTTCCCGCGTTACTTATACCCTGTCTTAACCTTACATTTGCAGGAAGCTGTTGTTCATTACCGCTAATGCCTGCTATATCAAGAATTTCCTTTACGATCTTTTGTTCAAGTTCGTTGGAAAGAACTGTCCCCTGGTAAGTAAAAGTACCTTTTCCATATTTGTTTCTTGTTAGTGCAGGATATTTACCGTAGAAAGGATGATCATAATAAGCCAATGGTGTTGCACCTTCAGGAATAATGAATTCAGCCCATACAGAAGTTTTATTTTTATCGCCTGCTTTATACGGATCATCTTTAAGCGGAACATCATTCCAAAGAGAAGAAAATTCCTGGTAGGATATTCCAGCTGCTTCTCTAAGTAACCCGGGCATTCTCTGCCATCTTACTGTTGAGTATTCATCACAGAAGCCGCTCTTAAGTGTAAACAAAACGTGTCCGCCGTTCTTAACAAAATCTGTTAATCTTTTTAACTGTGCATCATCACTTATATAAAGAGGCGGTACTATTATTACTTTATATTTTGAATAATCTGTAGTCTGAGGAAAGATGAAATCCACATCAACGTTATTTTTATAAAGAGCATCATAAAGCTGGTATAAGATTGAGAGATAATCTGTTTTATCTGCAAACGGCATAAAGCGGATTCCCTGGTAAGAATCAACACTGTAAAGTAAAGCAACTTTATTATTCTTTGTAAGGTTAACAAGCCTTGATCCAATCTTCTTCAATTCATGGGCTGTTTTACTAACTTCAGCGTAAGCACGATTCGGTTCAAGATCATGACCTAGAACTCCCTTCCAGTAGGTTTCCTGTCCATAATGCAGAGAGTGCCAATGCCAGTATGCAACCATATTAGCACCACTTGCAAGATGGCTGTAAACATTCAAACGTAGCTGGCCATCATACGGAGGTCGCTGCCACTTGGAATCCCATCCTATTGTCTGTGCATTAGTTTCGGTAATCAAATAGTTTTGTTGCTTAAGTGAACGGCATAAGTCCCCGCTAACTGCAGCAGTTTCACCGTCAAGCCATTCCTGTACTTCGTGGTAAGGATTAACACCAGTAATATCCAGGTTCTGCGCAATAGCATACTCATCAATATTTGTACGTACGCTTCCCACAAAATTATGTACTATGAACTGGTCCGTACGTTTATACTCATTTACTATACCTGCCTGCCAGGCAAGAAAATCTGTACAAAGTTTCTGATGAAATCTTTCCCATTCAAGTTTCCAGCCTGGGTTTAAGATTTCACGGAACTCAGGAACTTCATCCCAGCTTTGAAGCAGCTGTCCCCAATATGTTAATCCCCACACCTTATTAAGCTGATCTACAGTTTTAAATTTGTCCTTCAGATATTCAACAAAATCTTTCTGAACATTATACCCGGCAGTTCCGTAAGAAGAATTTTCATTATCCACCTGCCAGCCTATAATTGCCGGATGATCCTTGTAATGTTCCATAAGCTTACGGATAATTCTTTCTGAATAGAAAAGATAATCTTTGTTTGTTATGTCCATATTCTGACGCGGACCATAATAACTTTTTGTTTCATCAATTTTAGTTAAAAGAATTTCTGGATGCTTTTTATAAAGCCATGGGGGAATGGAATAGGTTGGAGTACCAAACACAACTTTAATTCCGGCTTTGTGCAGACGATCTATTATTCTATCCATCCATGCAAATTCAAATTTTCCGTCTTCAGGTTCCCAGCTGCTCCAGGTAGATTCGGCAAGACGAACAACGGAGATGCCGGCGTCTTCCATTAGTTTTACATCCTGTTCTAATCTCTCATACGGCATATATTCTTCATAAAAGGATGCACCATAAAGAATGTTATCGAATTTAAATTTCTTTTCCTGAGGGAAAATCGCAGATGTGATTATAATTCCCAAAACTAAAACTGAGTATGAGAGCTTTTGCATTGTTAACCTCTTAAGATTTCAAATTCAAAAAAGTAAAGTATAATTTTATTACCAGGCAGTCCGCAACAATTGTGAATTAAATTGTTATTCTTTTAGAAAATCTTCTGTTAGTACTTTCCAGTCATCTGTACGAAACGGTGAAGCAGGAAGCCCAGCAGCATTATATAAATTGCAAACAGGGTTAGAGGCCCAGGCATATCTAACTGCAACCGGTTTTAATATTTCATTACACCAAACCACAACATCACTGCCTTCAATCTTTGCATCAGCCCAGCGAAATTTTTTGTCATCGCCTGCAACAGCAAAGCCCAATAGTTTATTTCCCTGCACTTTTAATCCTTTTGAATGATCAAATTTTATTCTAACGCTATTTCCTTCAACTTTATATGTTCTATAAACCGGTCCGCTGAATTCGTCTTTTATTCCATAAAGTTTAGCAAGAGCTATTAACGCCAGCCGATTTCCCACTTCTCTTTTATTCTTGGGATGAATGTCAATAGCATCTCCAATATCAATTGCTGAAGCCATTCCTGTATTTTTAACTTTCAATGTCATAAGCTGTGCTTCGCGCAATTCTGCCCAGGTATCCTCTGCTGGTTCAGGATTTATATTCATATAATTTGCCAGCTGCACAAAGTAAAACGGAAAATCGCCAATTCCCCATTTGCTTCTCCAGTCATTAATCATCAAAGGAAATAAAGTTCTGTATCGGAGGGCAGTGTAAGTATTATTCTCTCCCTGGTACCAAATTACGCCGCCGAGCGAATAAGGGATTAATGGGGCAATCATTGCATTAAATAAAACTGTCGGGCAATTCGGGTTTTCAAATGAAGTGGGACGAGAAGGAAATTCATTTATTGGAAGAGTTCTTTTGTAAAGCCATTCACCCGCAACTTGAATTTTCTCATTCAATGAATTTGAGATGTAGTACTGCTCTGCTTCTCCCCACACTCCTCCCGGGCCGCCGGTATCAATACAGCGGATAGCTAAAATATTTCTGCCAGCTTTTACTAAAGTCGCAGGAATTATATACTGGCGGGGTTTATCCCATAACTCGCCGCTACCAAGCATATGCCCGTTAAACCAGGTAACGTCAATGTCATCTATTGGTCCCATATTTAATATTAAGTCTTTGCCGCTCCAGGAAGAAGGGATTTCAATTTCTTTCCTGTACCAAACAGAACCGTTAAATTCTTTCAGCTCCTGCTGGTCCCATAGGCAAGGTACAATTATTTTGCTCCATGAAGTAACATCCAGAAGTGTATCTTTCCAGGTGATACCAGAGGAAGGAAAACCGGGATCAGTATTCATTGAACTGCTTTTCCATTCTTCTCTTTTACGGTTGTATTCTTCCAGAAAGGCAGCATCATTTTCCGAATAGAGTTTTATGGACTGAAGAATATCACTAAAGTAAGAAATAGTTTTTAATGATTGGCTGCTTGTCCATGCTTCTATGTCTGTTCCGCCATAAGATGAATTGATTAACCCGACCGGAATTTTTAATTTATCGTAAAGTTTTTTTCCAAAGAAATAGCCGACAGCAGAAAATCTTTTAACGGTATTAGTATCGCAAACTTCCCATCCTCTACCTTTAAGATCAGATTGAGGTGAAGCAGCCGTCATCGGATCAACTGTAAAAAATCTTATATAGGGAAGATCTGCATCTGCAATTTCTTGTTTGTTATTACAGGTATCACCAATCTCCCGCACTTCCATTGCCATATTAGACTGGCCGGAGCAAATCCACACTTCGCCGATCATTACATTTTTATATATGATTGAATTTTTACCGGAGATTTTTAAATCATATGGCCCGCCCGCTTTGAATGGAGAAAGCTCGGCCTTCCACTTACCAAGAGCATCGGTAATAACGCTTACTTTTTTCTTTCCAAGCTGAACATCAATTTTATCTCCTGCAGCAGCAGTTCCCCAAACAGGAATTTTAACTTCACGCTGAAATACCATGTTATCAGAAAATATAGCTGGCATTTTAACCTGCGCATTTATTTCAACAAAGAACATAGAACCGCAAAGAAGACATAAAAGATTTATAATTTTAGATATTGATGGCCGCATTATATTCTCCGATTATTATCTTTATCACTAAACGAGTATTTAATTTTTATCCTGCCATACAACTACTTCAGCCGGTTTCAGCAATTTATTTCCGATTATAATTTTTCCACTGTCAGAAACAGGTGCTTCAACTTCGGTTGATGAATAATTCATAGCAACCCATACACCTTTATTCCATTCAACTAAAAGTCCTTCAGGTAAATCCATTGTTGATAGGCCTGCGTTTCTATAAATTTTCTTCAGGATTGATTTTTCAAATTTACCATCGTAAGAATCTGCACCGATATAAGTAACCGTTCCTTTGCCAAGTCTTCTTGTTACTGCTGCAGTTTCATTTTTATAAAACTGATCATTATAAACCGCAAGGGTTTGTGTGCCATCGTCTGGTATAATTATATCCCCCCATATATTCCACTCAAAAAGATCATCGCCTGTTTTTATTTTACCGCGTCTTTCGTATGCAAGAAAATCATAAAAAGAAATTTTTGCTCCGATAAGATTATGAATTTGTTCTGCAAATGGTTCTTCAGGAAAATGAGCATTGCGGTCTTTCTGGCCAGTGCGGCAGGTAAGAATTAAATTGCCGCCGTTCTCCACATATTTAGTCCACCTTTCAACAATGCTCTTATCAATAAGCTGGTAAGCAGGAGCAATTAGAAAAGGATAGGCAGAAAAGTCTTTGGATTCATTAATAATATCAACCGGCACCACAAGAGATTTAAGCAAAGAATGATACTTTATAAAGTGCCTTAGACCATTCCATTCACAAGTTTGCTTCTGGTAATCAGTATCCCAAATGTTGTCAGCATTCCATAACATTGCAATTTTTTTTGCAGAAAATTCTATTGGTATTTCAGCATTTGTAATATCCAGCTTCCGAAGATCTTTTATTTCGGAAATAAATTTTTTATACTCTTTACCTCCGGGGGTTAGAGAAACACCATCTGGACCAACCATACCATAATGATAATTTTCATATCCATACAAAGGCTGACGATACCTGTATGAGCAAATGAATGAACAATTGCCTGCAAAAGCATTCCATAACCACATTCTTATTGAGCCGGGGTAAGGCTGGTAATTATAAATTCCCCAGTTCACTTGTCCGGGCTGTAATTCCATTAATCCTGTAACGCCATTTACACCACGATGAAAATCGCTTGCGAATGAAATAACCTCAACAGGGCCAAGTCTGAAACCCTGCTCACCCTTACCATCACGATAACCTGAAACGGGGTACATTGTATAAGCGGCAAAATCGAGATCTGAATTTCTATAAGGATCAACATTCATATGCTGATCCATAAAGTTGGATGTTATCCACTGATCATCTGAAATATATTTCCGTAATGTTCTGTATTGTTTAGAAAGAAATGCGGCTGCTTCATCAGCACTGAATCTTTTATAATCCAGAAGTGCATGAGGATTAACCTGCTGCACAAGTTCTTTCTGGTTGGGAATTCTGATCTGGTTGAAATTCTGGTAGCGTATACTCCAGAAAGCTGTCCCCCATACTTTATTCAGCTCATCTACAGAAGTATATTTAACCTTCAGCCACTCAATAAAATGTTTTCTTGTTTCATCACTATAATCATATCTGCCGTAATGAGAAGGTTCATTATCAAGCTGCCATCCAATAACATTTTTATTACGGCCATAACGCTGTGCAAGTTTAGTATTAATCTTTTCGAGAAACATTTCATATTTGATACTTGACCATGATATATGCTGCCGGCTTCCATGACGCTGGGTTATACCGTTTTCATCAACCATAAGTACTTCCGGATAATTTTCTGAAAGCCAGACAGGAGGAGCTGCAGATGGTGTACATAAAACTATTTTAAGGTTATACTTTTCTGCAAGTTTAATAACATCATCAAACCATGTAAAATCATATTTACCTTCTTCAGGTTCAAAGAATGTCCAGGCAAATTCTCCCAGATGAATAAACTCGAATCCCATTTCTGCTATATTTTTAATATCTCTTTCCCACTGCTCTCTTGGCCAGTGCTCCGGGTAATAATAAACTCCTACTGTAGTCAAGTCCTTATCCGGAAAATATTTTTCTGCCTGCTGAGGGAAATATGTGGTAGCCCACATGATAAGAGTTAAAAAGATGCTCAGAAATTTCATAATACAAAATTCCTTACTGGTTTTTAATCTTTAAAATTTTCTTTAAGAGGAAAATCAATATTCCATTTGAAATTATATGCCCGTGCAAAAGTTGATAGTTCAGCATCAAATTTTACTCTATCATCCGGACTAAAATTTTCCCTGCCCAAAAACTTTGCGGGAATCTTTACAATTGTAATATTTCTTACCGATAGAAAGAGTCCTGAGGAGTTGAAAACGTCTATATCACTGCAATTCCAAACGGGTTTTCTTGATGAACCCAGTTTTACATTTATTGGAAAATCATTGTCTTCAAATCTTAATGTAAGTTCTGCCCTGTCAATTTCAGGAATAATATTATCCTTATAAAATTCCTTTTCAACAACATCATCTCCATAAAGGCCAATATATAGTGTATCCGGATTCCAGCATAAGTACATATCAAAAAGTGAAGCATTCGACGTTGGTTTAACAAAACCATGAAGCCTATCCCAGTTTTGCAAGATTTCTTTTGCAACTGTACTTATTAAATTATTACCGGGAGCAGGAGGAATACCGCCGGAGGCATCCGGCATAGATACTTCAGGAGATGCTTTATGCTTTTCCCAGTTAAAATTTTCTGCCGCATGCACCAGTTCTTCATATGGTTTGCCAAGAATATCTACCAGACCCATATTATAATTTTCACCGTCATCTCTGCCATGGGTAGGTTCATCATAAAACTGAAACCAATCTGCCATTACAATAAAAGGAGTACGAGAAATATAGCCGGCTTGTTTTATAAACCCGGCAGCACGTTGTTTTTGAGTATTAACTGTTGGAAAGGTTGCACTTGTATTTTTATTACCGCTTCGGTTTTCCATTGCAGCCATATAGTATTCACCTATAGCAATAGGTTTATGGGTCAGTTCATATAAAGTAGAAAGATAGCAGCGTGTAAAAGTACCGTCATTCCAGTTTGCATTTAAATTAGTAGAAACGACATCGACATATTTGCATGCAGCTTCTGCTACTTCGGGATAATAAAATGACTGATAACGATCGCCTAGTATCAGAGCTTTTTCATCATACTTTTTAACTATATCCCTGGCAAGGTTATAGTACCGGTCTGCAATCATCCCCACAAATTTCTTAACAATAAAAATTCCTTTACCGCCCGGGTTAAGATATAGGTGACCATGATTTCTGAGTTCATCAAAACTACCTGCATTTTCAGGTATAAAATCCTTTAACAAATCCTGCCAGTTATTTTTGTAATAAGTTGAGATGAGATCAATCATTTTTTGCCTGGCAATACTGGTTGATGGATTTTTTAAAGTCATATTCCACAATGCTGCATTCCACCAGCCCATTTCATTATCTGTATAGTATCCAATCAGGTTCGGATTATCTTTTATCGGAAGAATTCTTTCCCTGGCAATTTCTTCAATTCTTTTTATAATGGTCGAATCCCACATATCATACCACGGTGCCCCGGCATCCATACCCATTGCAAGAACAGGTGCAAGGTATATCATTTTACCTGTGCGTGAAAAATATTCCGAGCTGCTCCATCCGCCAATTGTTGTAAAACCCCATTTGCGTAAACTATCAACAGTATTGTTTGCCCAACATAACGGATCATTGAAATGGTGCCACGCTGAGTAAGAGGGATTCTCATAAGAATAATTTTCATAGGAAGCGCCTGTATTTACGCAGCAAACACCGCTTGAAAAAAACTTTTTTCCTTCCGGATTAACCAGCCACCAAATTCCATCAATATTTTTTAGCGAGAACTTTACTGAGGAGGTTGTTCCTTTTTGCTGTGCATAATCTGATGAGAATAAAAACAGAGTTAAAATAGCCGACAACAAATTAATTAAGAGAAAAAACTTTTTAATTTTATTGTAAGTCGTCATAAACCTATCTAAATCCTTTTAATTGAATATCAATTAAACTTGTACCTTATGTTTTCTTTGGTAAAAATATCAAGTGGTACCAGAATTTTTTTGTTAACCTTTTCTTTTAATACTACATGTTTGAAAAGCGTATTAATCCCCGAATACCCTTGTATTTCCGGGCTTTGGCTTATTACAAAATCAATAGTTTCGTTTTCAATGTACTCTACATTTTTTTTGATAAGGTCATACCCGATAACATGAATTTTAGGTCTGCTTTTTAATGATCTTGCAAATTCAGCAAAAAGATACGTCCAGGCATTGGAGACAAATATTCCACTAAGATTTTTATTTTCAGATAAAATTCTGTTGCAAAGGTTTTTTAGTTCAGATTCTTTAGGATTACTATCAAGCTCATAAATTTTCGTACCGCAGTTCTTCTTGGATGAAATTGAGGAGATGAATCCACGAATTCTTTCATTGATATGATAGTCTTCCGGAAGAATTTTAATTGCGGCTATACAACCTTCATCCTTTAATAGTAGTCGCATAAGTTTAGCAGCAAGAACACCGCTTTGAAAATAATCCTGTCCTATAACAGTCAACGGTTTTGAATCCGGGACTGTAGAATCAAAGAACACATATGGAATTGAATCTGGAATTGTATTTATCATCTCAGAAGCAGCAGCTGATAATACAGGGGCAATCAGCAAGCCATCAAGATTTTCCCGCAGTACTTTTTTGAAAGCAACTCTGAAAGATTCTTCGGAGTATCTGTCGTAATGGTAAAACTGAATTTTTATTTTATAGGTTTGCAGATCGTTCTGAGCCCTATTAATTCCTTCTGCAGGAAGCCGCCAGTAATTACTATCCTGCGAAAGCTTGGGCATAAGCACCCCGAACCTGTAGGTTTTACCAAGAGATAAATTTTTTGCAAAGAAGTTAGGTTTGTAATTTAATTCCTTTATTATCTTTTCTATCTTTGCTTTTGTTTCCGGAGAAACTCTTCCCCTGTTATGTAAAACTCTGTCTACAGTACCAATTGATACTTTTGCTCTTTTTGCTATTTCTCTTACTGACATATATTAACTTTAACTATTTATAAAAAAGGAAAGGAGTATAAAAACTCCTTTCCAAAACTAATTACTTAAGTAATAACATTTTTTTAGAGTCCCTGAAACTGCCGGATTGAATCTGGTAAATATAGAATCCGCTTGTAAGATTACTGTTTTTAGTTATATCGAAATTTACTGAATGATAACCAGCTGACTGAATATCATTTACAAGGGTGGTCACCTCTTTACCAAGTAAATCATAGACTTTAATTTTAACGACTCCGGTTTTTTCGATGCTGTAATTTATTGTTGTTGATGGATTAAACGGATTTGGATAGTTTTGCCCAAGCTTATACTCTCTAACCACCGGCACTGCAGTGTGTACATCTGTAGTAGTAGTATCACTAATCCAGGTTTCTGCCCATTCATATGGACTAGACCAAGACCATCCATTGTAATAAGGAGAAAAAGCAAGAGCTCCATCAGGATCATAATTATCATCACGATCGTCAATAACAACTTCAAATGGAATTTTCATTCCCTTGGCAGGATGAAATCTTGCATCACCTTCATAAGGAATGGAATCCAATGGGATCATTGCTTCCGAATAGAAACTGTTTGCTGTTAACTGAACCACATTGTAGTTATCAGTTCCGTTCTTAAACATATCTCTGAAATCCCAGGCACCAAGGGCTCTTTTCATTATTTTATCACCCATTAAGTAAAATACATAATCTGGTTCTGTTGCACGAAGAGTTGTAGTAGTGGCACCATCGTGTTTTTCTCCGACTTGATTATATAAACCCAGATGTAAATAAATAATGTCCTGCTTATTCCATTCACCAGTAATATCAAAAACTACTTTATCATCAATTGCATCAACACCAACATATAAGTTGTAATCATCTACTGCAAGGTAAAGTTTTACAGTAAGATCATCATCATTATCAAAAAAGCTTCCTTCAGGCACAACAGATCTTGATTTACTAATGATGAAAGGTTTAATTCCGCTTGCAATCCACTCACTCAGATCTCCATCTGCCATAAAAAGAACAGGGGCGCCATCATTAATAACAGCAACACCGTTTGATGGATTTGAAGAGATATTACTTAACCCAGGTGCGCTAACATTGTTTGCTTTATCAACACAGGTTACTGCATAATAAAATGTAGTAGGTGTTTCAACTTTTGGAGTAAAGAAATAATGGTTTACTCCAACTTCTCCTTTATATTCAGCTACATCTTCAGCAAGAACCTGAACACCTTCAGCCTCAACATCCGTAATTGGATTTTTGCTGTAATAAACATTGTACTTTTCATTTTCTTCATCAGGAACATCAACCCATTTAATAAGATTGTAATTGTATTTATCCTTAACCAAATCTATAGTAATATTTTGAGGAGATGCAGGGGCAACACTATCAACTTCCAATACGGGGTTACCAATCCAGATATCGGTTAAATATATAACAAGGCCATCATTAGGATAAACAGAAAAAATTCCGAATTCATTTATCTGGGTATAATCAGGGGCGGATTTACCGGCAGAAACTTTAAACTTATCCAAAGGAATATTATATATTTGCCAGTCAAGATTATTTTCCGGTTTGAAAATATAACCAGTAGCATGTTCTTTATCGCTGTTAATCTCAATGCTGATTGAATCAGTAGGAGCAGTAAGCCTGATTTTTAATTTCAGCGTATCGCTTTTCATTCTTTCGGTAAAATCCGGTTTTTGTGTAAACACCCAGCTTATACCGCAGCTGCCCCAGCCAACATCCTGCATCCATTTAAGAGCACTTTTACCGGATTCATATCCTGCTCCTGCTTCAATACCGGAACCCGCTCCCCAGTTTGAACCCCAGAAGCCAAAATAAGAATAAGAATTTGCGGGATCAGTCTGACCATCAAAAAACACAATAGGATCACGTGGATTTGCGCTTACTTCTCCAATGTAAACAACAGCGCCACGTGTTCCTTTGCCAGTATATAAGCCAAATAAAACAACATTGGTACTATCGATTGGCAGAGATAAACCCGGCGGAGGCGTTAACCAATTTTTAAATGGAATTTTATACTGATGCCATTCATCATCAAATAATGCATTTGTACTTGTAAGGTAATAGTGCATTCTCTTTGTATCATCAGTCTTAAATTCGAGTTTTATAGTATCTACATTTGCAGGAACTCTAAGCCAAATGCTAAGATATCCGCCGTTGAACAGGTCCCGGTAATCAAACTTATTCCAGCTTGACCACCAAGCCCAGGCAAATCCGCATTCCGTAGAATCCATTACCCATTTTATTGAGTTGTTACCTGTAGGACCGGTGCCTTCATCAGCGTATTTACAAAGCACACCATCTACATTCGGTAAACTTCCACCCCAGAAGTCATACCATTCAAACCAGGGTCCGTCTACTCCGTTAAAAAAAGTCACAGGTTCCTGGGCAAAATGAACTCCTGCTAAAATAAACAGCAAGCCAAGAACCATTATTAATTTTTTCATATTCCTTCTCCTTTTGAACTTTAACAAAGGGAGAAATCATCGGAAATTTCTCCCAATTGAAGTATTAACTTTATTTCATTAAAAGCATTTTTGTAATAAGAGTTTCTTTAGAATCTGTATTTCTTAAAACAGTGTAATATATTCCCGATGTTAAACCGGAAGCGTCAAAATTAACTTCATAAGTACCTGCGGTTTTATATTCATTTACTAATGAAGCTACTTCTTCTCCAAGTGAGTTATATACATTTAAGTTTATGAAATTATCCTTAGCCAACTGGAATTTTATTGTTGTATTGGGATTAAATGGATTTGGATAATTCTGTTCTAAAGCAAATTTCAAAGGCGCTGAGTTTTTTACATTTACCTCGCTGCTATAAACGAACGATCCGTCAAAATCTATCTGCTTTAATCTGTAAGTAAATGACTGAGCATTCATTTTACTTATATTATCTGTAAACGTATAATTAGTTTTTTCCGCCGCATTTCCTTTTCCGTTTTTATAACCAATTAAATTCCAGGAACCGGAATCGGTTTTCCTTTCAATTTCAAAGCCCTTGTTATTTGTTTCTGTTGCGGTAGACCAGCAGAGATTAATAAGATCATTATTTTTACTTACAGTAAATGAAGTTAATTCAACAGGAAGGTTAGCGCTTGTAGGATATACCGTAGTATTCCCGATATATATAACCTTGCCTCTTTCACCCTTCCAGGAAAAAATACCGAAAAGTGTAACATAGGTAGAATTGATATTGCCGGTATAAGGTGGTACAGGTGAAGTCCAGCTTGAAAAAGGAATCTTATATTCCTGCCAGGTATTATTAAAAATAGCATTCGCAGGAGTAAGGTAATATTGCATTCTCTCATTATCACTAAAGTTAGATTTGAATTCTAAAACAAGAGAGTCGACGCCGGATGGTACCTTCAGCCACATATCAAGATAACCGTTGGCGAAAATATCCGTGAAGTCGAATATATTCCAGTTACTCCACCAAGACCATGCAAATCCACATTGGGTGGAATCCATTACCCATTTAATAGAATTTTTGCCTGCGGATTGTCCGCTTCCGGAATGATTGTATTTACAGGTATCCTGTCCAACAACAGGTAAAGAACCACCCCAGAAATCATACCATTCATACCAGGGCCCTCCGGCACCATCAAAAAAAACTACAGTATCCAGGCTTGCGGTGGTAGTTGCTGCAAATTCTACTTGAGAGAAAACAAAAAAAACGAAAACGAACAGTAATAACCTTTTCATTCTTTCCTCCTAAAAATTATTATAATTAATTAAAGACAAATAACCCGAGACACTTTAAGACAATCATATGTTAATTTTTACTCCTATTTTGTTAAAAATGTTTTTACCTGATTGATTAAATTTTTTCCATATGGTATTTATTATTCAGAAACAGTCATAGTCTCTTTATCCATCTTCCTGCCATAATCCAGTTTGTTATCAGTTGTTAAAAAGGGAAAAGCAGGAACATATACCGGATAAGGGACGTTATACTGAATAACCATCAGATCAGTACTTGTTAGTTTTATTTTATTTAACAGAACAGTATTTATTTCAATATCTTTACTGTACTTTATCTGAAGAGAATCAATAAACGGATTCAGAAATTTTTCAATTACTTCTAACCAGCTTACATTAGTTGTATTAAAACTTTTCAGGTACTCATATTTATTGTATAGAGCTACGGTAGCATCTTTCCACATTTCAGTGTTTCTTTTTATCAATTCATTTTCATTGTACTTTTTATTGTAGGCAACTCCGGTTAGCATTTTATCCCGAATCAGGTCTGCTATTGCAAGTTTGAATTCAGAAGCGAATTGATCTTTGCTGAAACGTTTGTTCCTGAAAACAAGTGGGTGAATCTTTAATTCGTTTTCCAAATCTTTCACTGTCCAGATTTTTCCGTCAAAAGTAAACACAGCTTTGTCATAAAGAAATTTGATGTTTTCTTCGACACCAAGGGATTTAATTTCACCGGCAGAATTATTAAACGATAGATCAAGGAAAGAGTTTTCTTTTTCCTTTATTGAAAAGTAATATTCTTTTGAAGCTAGTTGTACCAACGCAGGAAAGGTTGATTTATAGAATTCAAGTTTTTTCCCTTTCATTATATTAAGAACGAAGGAAGTGTAAATTGAAGCTGCATGTTCATAGGATAATTTTTCTTTTACATCCTCAGCTCTTGTCCTGATATCATTATCTGTAATTGGAATTTTTTCTGTCCAGCCATTCACTTTAATAACAATGGCGGACGAATCGGAAATTTTTATAGGTCCAATTACCTGATCTTTATATAATGAATCAGAATACATAGCCTTATGTATTGTTTCATTTTCTGCAATAAAGTATTCCACTTCACGCGAAGGGAGAGAATCTGAATTAGTAAGCGCTTTATAAATTCTGTCAAACGAAGTCCCTTTACCAATAGAGTTTGTCACATAAGAAAAAGTAGTATCGTTTGGAATAAGGAAATAGTTAATATTGTACTTTCTTCCGGATAAACTGAACATCTTTCGAACTTCATTTGAATCCAGATTTACCTTCGATAATCCCTCTTCATCAAAAAGCATTTGCCGCATTAACTGTTCTTGTTTTCCCTGTATGAAATCAACAAAAAACTTTTCTTTCAAAAGAGGGTATGAATCCTCAGCTTCAATTGCGATTAATTTTTCAGCTACCAAGGAGTTGAGAATTATTTTTTTCTCGGTGCCGCTGTTTCCTTTGCAGTACTGAGGTCGTATTGTATATTCTGCTCTTTTAATAAATTCATTTGCTGTAATAACTTTATCCCGAATTTTTGCCAGTATGGCATTACCATTCAATAAAGTCATTTCATTATGCTGGGCAATTAATACTGTAAAACCAAAGCAACAGTAAAAGAATATGATGATTAGTTTTTTCAAGCTTAAAATAAAAATTTACTTGTCGTTTACCTTTCTTTCTTTATATCCATTGTTTAAAACATTACAGAAACACCATAGCAATGAGTGCCGCCTAAAATTCCCACATCTCTGTAAGCGTAATCGAATTTAATTCCGTTATTATAAAGCAGTGTTGTTAGTATCCCAAAACCTAAGGATAAGCCATATTGTGAATCATCCATAAAAAGGGCCTTATAACCACCGCGGGCAAAAAACTTTCCGAAAGAAGGAATGCTTACACTGTATTGCAATCCTACGTTCACAGATTCACTGTTATTATTAGGATGTAATGCATTAACTGATATTGTTACAATATGGTTACCATATACAAGAGGGTTGTAGGAAGCACCAATCCTGAAAATAAGAGGTAATTCCCATTCCTGTAGTTTAAACTGTCCTGCAACGTCCTGGTAATTTCCGGCTTCACCCGGAGAAATATCTATAGTGTTAAGCAAATCCATACCATCGTATTTCATCGGAAGTCCGTAGTTTGAAATACTCATTCCGATATTAATACCATCTTCATTCTTGCCCGTTACAGAAAAGAAAGGAGTATTAATTATAACACCGAGATCAAAGGCGATTGAATTTGCATTCATATGCCAGATTGAAGAAGAGATATATTTTGCTGAGGTCCCGAAAGTAAACCAGTCAGCTAATCTTCTTCCGTAGGAAAGAATAAAAGCCTTATCACTAGCCGAAAATTTTTCACCTGTTCCTTCCTGCATTGCTAAAGTAGTAACATCCATTTCCCCGTAATCAACATTAATAAATCCTAAACCAAGAGTACCGATACCTGCGATATTAATGGCAACAGCAGAATAAGATGAATTAATTCCTGCAATCCATGGTTGAGCCACGAACATTGCTTCATTGTTTTCCGTAACAGATAAACCAGCCGGATTCCAGTATATTGCCGAAACATCATTAACCATACTCACATAAGCATCACCAAGTGCATTACCAGCAGCACCAAATCCGATCTCAAGAAAATTGGCTGTTGTAGTACCTGCTCTCATTGGCTTCTGGGCATACATTGAGTTGAATGATAAAACAGAGAATATTAAAAATAATACAGGCAGAAAAGAACTATTCAATTGTAAATTAACAGTTCTACTATCCTTTATTAAGGAACCCATAAAAATTTTCATAAACTTGTTTTCAAAATTTTTATACATATAATAACCTGTTATTATTAACTGGTATATCATTTAATAACGGCAAACTTGCCTATCTTTTCGTCACCTGTAATTTTTGCTTTAACGTGATAAATATAAATTCCGGCAGCTATTTCAAGCCCTTCCTTAGAGAGCATATCCCAGTGTACCGTACCATTCTCATCAGGATTATCTACTTCTATCTCATCAACAAAAACACCGCTGGATGTAAAAATCTTAATTGTACATTCGGCGGGAATATGAGTAAACAATAATCGTCTTCTCTGATTCAGTGATGTATTAGTTAATGCCGGTTCCATCATATTTGTTGCAACATATGGATTGGGTACAACTTTTATTTTATCCATATTGGATTTTATTTCCGCAACGGATACTTCTTTTGCAGCATTTACGGTAAACATTACAGAATCCGTATTAAAGAAAGGACGTTTAAAATTAACTCTGTAGACATCATCTGTTTTGGGCATATCGCTTTCGCTTGCAATATCATGAAAATCAATTCCGAATATGGTACCTGTCCAATAAACGTTAGATCCGATAGTCTTTGTGTTACCAACTAAAACGTAATCTTCGCCTTTATCATACACTCCGTTCTGGTTTATATCGTGAACCAGTAAATCCAGTTTTTCAAAATTTCCGGTTGAATCCTTAAAATCTTTATTTACTACATAGAACGGGAAAGACTGGTTAAGTAAAAGTGAGGTGTTATTTAATAATTTATTATCAAGGGATTTTATAGATCCATAAAAAGTAGTTTTTGTTTTATATAACGAGTCAGAAAAAATGATATCATATTGCCAGGGGTAATATTTAAATTCATTTTGGGATGGACCAACATTTATAGCGGCTTTTCCTGTTATCCATCCGGATCTTGCAGCATCAAATTGAGCTAACACAGCAGAAGGAGCAATTGTAAGCTGCATACCATCAAAAACATCACTCTCTAACCCATTCGAATTGAAATACCAATATCTTGTTCCATTGCCAAGGACATCTCCGTTTACAAGGTTTTCACCGGAATAGGAAGCAGAGGTTTCCTTGTAGACCAATGAATCATCTAAGGAAGTATCATACACATAATAGCCGCTTGTAGTATAATATATATCAGAAGGATGACGATATGTTGGACTTCTGAGATGACTGAGTTCCTGGATAATAAATTTTATTTTATATGTATGTCCGGTCTTCAATTTTGAATTACTAAAAACTTCAGGAATTATCGATCCGCATTTGTTAAAAAGATCAGCATCAGCGGTTATTGTAAATGACGGCGGCTGGTAACCAAGTGCAGACTGATAAGGAGTTACAACCTGAACATTTTTACCCAGGTAAGTAATTTCTTCACTTTCATCCAATTCAAGTACGGCATCATTTTCTGAAGGTAAAATACTAGCACTATCTCTGCCATATACTTCTATTCCATAATCATAAGCAACAAGAGCGTAGTAATAAGTTCTGCCATTCTGCACATCTTCATCAACATAATAATGTTTAATGCCTGTATCATCACCAAGGTAAAAAGCAAGGCCATTAAATACTGCAAAATCTGCGAAACCGTTTTTCCCATCTTTCAGGTCACATTGATAAAGTGCTTTTTTACCTGCCGGATTTCCATAGCCATCATATAGTAATTCAGCGTCAGCAAATTTTTTATCAGTAGCCCGATAAAGTTTATAGCCTTCAAAATCATTTGCTCCCCTTAATAAGGGTTCACGGGTTAATTTATCAGAGAGATCATCCCAGCTTAAAATAACCTTGCTGTCACCTGCTTGAGCACTTAGAGTTGGCATTAGGGGGGACTGGGCAAATCGATAATCTGATTCATAAATGGTTTGTACTATTGCTTTCTTTGAATACAGCGAAGGAGCAGCATGCGTATTCGAATTTAATCCTGCTTCATCTTCATATGAATGAAGTTCAGCGAGTGAAATTCGTTCTGTTCTTCCCTTATCTAATCTGAATCGTCCTGAGCCGAACATTTCAATTAGGTTTGTCGGTGTTCCGAAATATTCAAGCAATGAATCACTTGCAAATATTTTCCAGCAATCCTTATCATACTGGGCAGATGGAGAAGCCCCCTGAGGGTGAATAATCATTCTGAAAGATGTCAACCCGATCATATCAGATTCTGAAATATCAGTTACTGCAAAGTTAGGTTCACAACCAAGGCCTTCAGTAAAATCAGGTTTATGATTGCATTCACCTTCATCTGGACCATTATAGTTCAGATCTGTGGGCCCAACACCATCAAGTCCAACGTCATCCCCGGCGTCTTCGTCAGAGTCGTAAATGCCGTTGCCGTTTGTATCAATACCATCCCGCCAATCCTGATCTTCATCAGCATCCCAATGTTCCTTAAGATAAACTTCGCTTAGTTTATACCATTTTAAGAATTTCTCAAGATCGCTAATTCCTTCTTTTGCACCTATTTTAATTAAAGCTGAATTATCTCTCTTCTCATCGGTAATTCCATCGTCATCATTGTCTGTGTTATCATTATAAATACCGGGGCTTTCTAAAAATGCATAACCCATAATTCCTGGTACAAGACCGCCAGTTCCTATATTATTACTATCCCAGGAATATGCCAGGTCCTCATATTTGTCATAATAACCAATATCATCAGCATCATCAGTAGAACCACCACCAATGCCGTTATCAAGCCAAACACCAAAAGCAGCAACAGGAATATCATAATCGGAAATGTTAGTGATATTATATTCCCAGAAAATTGCGTCTCTAGTTTGCGGATTATTCCATTGAAAGCCTCGTGTTTCAACCCTGTAACCTATCCTGCCCCAGGGTAAACCTTTTTGTATAGTAACCCCGGGTAATTTATCCCCTATTTTAAGTGAAGGTCTTGGATAATATTTTACCCGGTTTGTTTGCTGAAGATATTCCTGATCCTGCGCATCATTTGCAGCAAAATAAGTTTCAAGTGCTGCATATTTAATTCCACGTCCAAATCTACCATTCCATTCACCCTGCCATTTTTTTGTACTACCCTGTGCGGGCCATCCGTCAGTTGGCCATGAATTTTCTCTGTTACTCATTGCTACATAATCCTGAAGTTCATTAAAATAACCAAAGGCCGGGTACAAACCCCAGTCAATAGTTCCCTGTAGATTCTGATCCATAAGTTGTTTGGAATAACTTGTTTCAACATACCACAATGTGTCGAGGTCTTTACGTGCAGCAATTTGATTTATATCTGTTACCGGCATAGTATCGTTCTCAAGAAAAATCATTCCACCTAACAGTAAAGCCAAACCATCAACCATATAAGAACCGGTGTTATCATTTGGCCATTTAGAAGCATCAGGCTGCGGCCAATTACCTAAACGAGTTGTGTTTTTAAAATGGATAAGAACCCGGTTACCATTCATTGCACCTGTACGTATGGCTGCAATGTCTCCTTCGGGATCATCTGGACCATCATATTGCCTGCTTTGAGCAAGCATAGTTGAAGAAAAGAAGACTGAAATTAAAAAGATGTAAGTAATTTTGAAAAACTTATTCATTTTGAACCTTTTTAAAGTCATATTTTCAAATTGATAGCAAATAACTTTTTATAAAGTTTACATTAAAAAGAAAATGTAACCCCAAGCTTTACAGACCTTGGGGCAGAATACATCGATGGATCGTGAATAACATCATAATAATCATTAAAGTCACTTCTGTGACTACTTATGTCTGTAGAACGAACAATATCTGTATAAGCTTTACCGGTTTTCGGATAAACTGAAACTTCATTTAGTGCATCAAAAATATTGTATGCGAGCAGGGTCACTTTTATTTCATAATTGTCATATTTCCATAAAGTATAAAATGCAGAAAGATCCACCGACAGTTGTGAAGGCATAGAAGAATTATTAGGAGATAAATTAACCCTGTAAAGAGGACTTTCAGATATAGGAGACCATGAATAAGGCGTACCAGAGTTATAATAAGCGGTACTGGAAACTCCATATTTATCTGTATTATATGAAACTGTGATATTTAAAGTATGACGCTGATCCCAGCTCATCGGAATCAGAATATTAACGGGATCCATGTTTGAGCCTGCACGGGTAAAACTAAATACAGGATTATCTGCATTCCCTCTTGTATATTGAAGAGTATAATTCATTCCGGCAAAAAAAGCTCCTGAACTGTATTCATATTTTAATTCCAGTCCTCTTGCATTGCCATAATCTTTGTTACTGTAAAGACCATAACGGATTTGATTGAATGTTGTGATTATTCTAGTACTCAACAAATCATATATGTCACGATAAAACACCGCTACTTCAAGACTCATTCCCTGAATTAGCTGCTGCCATAGACCGACTTCATACTGGATAGTTTTCTGAGGTTTAACATTAGGATTTCCCATTGTAGTAGCATAATCTTCTGTTGCAACAATATGTTGTGAGTTTGTATATAAGGCATATAAGGGCGGCATTTGGAAAAAGTGTCCATATGAAAAGCGTAATAATGCTGCATCACCTAATTGATAAGCAATTCCAAAGCGGGGACTTAATTGTGAGTTAGTCTTAGCCTTTATATAGTCACTCATATAATCCGGATTATTTGGAAAGCTTAATTGGTTTGCCGGATTTCTAAGTTGAGATGGATAGGTAGTAGCCGGATCAAAATAATCATACCGTAAACCAAGATTAATAACCATAAACTCATATTCCATTTTATCCTGCAGATATGCTGCAAACTCAACTGGTTTCACATTATATATATCTGAATAAACGGATGAACTGGTTATTATTGTAGGTTTATAATTCAAGTAGATACGTTTATTTTTCAGAGTGTCGTATGAATATTCAAATTCATTAGCTTGTCCTTCATATAGATTTCTTATTACTACATTAAATTGATCAATAGTGTGGTTAGTATATGTTACCCCCGATTTGAAAATATGATTTTTGTTTAGCTGATAAGTAATATCGAATTTGGCATTTAGGTTCTTGCTTGTTTTTTTGTAGTAATTTTTATCCTGCCCTCCCGTTGAAAACCATGCACCTGAACTATGTGAGTATTCATCATGAATATATTTTGAATCAAGATAATCCTCATAAAGATAAGTCCCATCATAATTTTTCAGATAAGAAAGCTTTAGTTCATAGAACATGTAATTTGTTAAGGTATGATTAAGCTGTAAAACAATCATATCTGTTCGTTGATGATTTGTACTTCTTCCGTCGGGATTATATTTCCAGAAATGGCTGTACCATTTTGCTTCTGTTGAATTCAAAGTATATAATAATGAGGAACGTATTGAAGCCGAGGGTTTAAGGGAGAGTTTTCCAAAAAGAGAATAATCATTACTTGTACCCATGGGCACAATTGAGTTATCACCCGTATGTTCGGAATACCATTTTATACTATCTTCATTAATGAAATCACTATAATTATCAGGTTCAAACCTACGTACGCCGTTATATTGGTTTTTTATGTCCTGATATCTCCCATTAATTACAATAGAGAATAAATTTTTGATAACAGGAGCCTCCAGATAAAAATGGTAATCTTTAGATCTAAAAAAATCATCCTCTTTTAATCCAAGAAAAATATTTTTATGAGAAGTATAATAATTTGATGAATTTATTGAAGCTGAAGAGTGAATTTCATTACCCCCATCTTTTGTTATTACATTAACAATGCCACTCATAGCATTTCCGTATTCCGCATTAAAAGTTCCCGTAATTACTTCAACTTCTGAAACAACTTCTTTTTCAACTCGGACTGTTATATTTCTCTCCGAAGCCTCATTAACATTTAATCCATCTACCAGATATGATACTTCATCTATTCTTCCCCCTCTAAAATGACCTGCGACAACACCTGCCTGCATCTGCACTACTTCATCTACATTTTCAACTGGAAGTGATTTTATCTGATCTGAATTAACATTTCTAATGGAACTAGTCTGATCTTTTTTAGTTGATATTTTATCAGCTACAATTAATATTTCTTTACCTTGAATAACAGTTTCATTCAACTTAAAATTTGCAGTAGTCGTTCTATTTACGGATACTACCAAATCTTTAAGTATTATAGTTTCATACCCAATCATACTAGCTTTTAAAGTATATATTCCTGGTGGAATATTTAATATATAATACTCTCCATTATAGTCTGAAGTCGCTCCAAAATTAGAATTTTCAATTATAATTGTAGTTCCGATGAGAGCTGTCCCATTTATTGAGTCACTTATTTTTCCTGAAATTTTCCCTGTAGTTTGTGCTAGGACAGAAGATATTGGAAGGCAAATAAATAATAAAAAGAATATATGTTGAATTCTTTCAGTAATTAACGAATAAGTGTAGTTCAGTAAAATCATTTTTCACCTTCCGATAAATGCAATGAAACAGAAAAATTATGTTACCGGTAACGCAAATGTAAATAAAAAAAATTTTTATTTACATTTATTTTAAAATTTTTTTTTGCTAAAAAAACAAAACCTTTTTGAATTACAATTGAACTTACATGCAATATTTTAAAAATGCAATACTAATCCTAAATTTATCTTTTTACACATTGGATCAAAAATAAAGTAACCCAAGAGATGTAGAAAAATTGTTGTTGGGTCATCATATAGGTAACCCAAAAAAGAGGTTCCCTTTGAGTAATACGGCAAAAAAAGAATATGTTGAAGAAATAAGAAAGAGATATTTTACTTCAACAAAGTAAGAAAAGACTCAAATACTTGATGAGTTCTGCAGTATTTGTAAGTTAAACAAAAAGTATGCAAAAAGATTATTTTATAAGAAAGAGAGTCCCAAAAAGTAAAGGAGGAAGACGCAAGAAATATTCCAGTCTGGCAATAATATGTTTTTTACGCGAACTGTGGGTATTAATCAATTTAGCCTGTTCAGAAAGACTTAAAGCCGCCATTCCTCTTTGGCTACCTTATTATCAAAAGCACAGTTCTAATAGTTTAACAAAAGAAGAGGAAAATCTTTTATTAGAAATTTCTACCAGTATTATTAAGAGATAATTACGTAAAAATAAATCCAAGTATTAAAAGCTTGGACTCTTCACAACCAAACCAGGTAGCTTACTTAAGAAACAAGTTCCTATTAAATTTAAACCAATGGGATGAATCCAGTTCTGGTTTTATCGAAGCCGATACAGTAGCTCATTGTGGTTCTTCCGAATTGGGACAGTTTGTTTACACTCTTAACATTGTTGATATTGCTACCGGCTGGACTGAGCAGAGAGCCCTGTGGGGAAAGGGCAAAAGACGTGTTTTTGAAACTCTTAAAAATATTAGAACGGTTCTTCCTTTCAAAGTGCTTGGTTTTGATTGTGACACTGGCAGGGAATTATTGAATTATTTTTATACTGGAATATTCTACACATCATTTTAACCCAGTTCAATATACCCGTTCCAGAGAATACAAGAAGAATGAGAATGCGCATATTGAAGAAAAGAATTGGACTCACGTCAGACAGTTTATTGGTTATCAGAGGTTTGACAGAATTGAAACCCTTACTTTGTTGAATAACCTTTATTTA
>QZKB01000101.1 GCA_003599415.1 Ignavibacteriales bacterium
TTCAATCATTTCCTGTTTACCGCTTATCATTTCGGGTTCACCGTTTTGCTTTGCAAGGTTATAAAGATCTTCAAGTTTCAGTTCGCCGTTCTCAAATTTCTTTCCGTTACCGGTATCGAATGATGAATATCTTTTTACTCTTAATTTTTTATAATCGGATTCATTTAAAACTTTTTCTGCAATAAATAATGAGCGAGCAAACACATCCATTGCAGATATGTGAGCAATAAATAAATCTTCAGGGTCGGTAGAATTTCTTCTTATCTTCGCATCGAAATTAATTCCGCCTTTTCCGAAACCGCCGGCCTCAATTATTACAAGCATTGCTTCAACTAATTCATAAATATTAATCGGGAACTGATCGGTATCCCAGCCGTTCTGGTAATCGCCCCTGTTTGCATCAATACTGCCGAACATTCCTGCGTCTGCTGCACATTGTAATTCATGCTGAAAAGTATGACCTGCAAGTGTTGCATGGTTTACTTCAATATTCAGTTTGAAATCTTTATCTAAACCATAATAGCGCAGGAATCCAAGTACCGTTTCAACATCATAATCATACTGATGTTTCATTGGTTCCATCGGCTTTGGTTCAATTAAGAATGTTCCTGTAAAACCTTGTTTACGTGCGTAGTCTCTTGCAAGAGTTAAGAACTTAGCCATATGTTCTTTTTCGCGTTTCATATCGGTGTTAAGCAAGGACATATAACCTTCTCTTCCACCCCAGAAAACATAACCCGAACCACCAAGTTCAATTGTAGCATCAAGAGCATTCTTAACCTGCGAAGCTGCATAGGTAAGCACATTAAAATCAGGATTCGTAGCAGCGCCGTTCATATATCTCTTATGAGAGAATAGATTTGCTGTTCCCCAGAGTAATTTAACTCCGGAAGCATTTTGTTTTTCTTTAGCAAACTGAACGAGTGTCTGCAATCTTTTTTCTGATTCTGCAACTGAAGAACCTTCAGCAACAACGTCCATATCATGGAAGCAGTAAAATGGTATTCCCATTTTAGTAATGAATTCGAAAGCTGCATCCATTTTAGCTTTTGCTTTTTCAACTTCATCATTAATATCTTCCCATCCAAAAGTTCTTGTGGCTTTACCGAAAGGATCACCGCCATCTCCGCAGAAGCTATGCCAGTAAGCAACAGCAAAACGCATATATTCTTTTAAAGTTTTACCAAAGACAGTTTTATTTTCATCATACCATTTAAAAGCAAGCGGATTCTTTGAATCTCTTCCTTCATATTTGATTTTACCGATTCCCTTGAAGTACTCCTGGTTTCCAAGTAAGTAATCCATATAGATCTCCTTTTGAGTTTATTATATAAGTTGTTTCATTTTATAAAAACTTTTTTAGCTGTTCGTACCAGTTCTGGTAAAAGTTCTTTGTTACTTCCAAATCTTTTTCCTCCGGCTTTACAGTTTCAAGAAGGGTAAGATTTGTGAAAGCTTCTTTAAATGATTTATAATATCCGGCACCAACTGCAGCCCCTCTTGCTGCTCCTTGCGAGCCATTAGTGTCGTACAATTCTATTGTTGCTCCGGTTATATTAGATAATGTCTGCCTGAATGTAGGACTTAAAAACATATTGGCTTTGCTTGCTCTAATTACATCCATCTTTAATCCCATATCTCTCATAATATCCATTCCGTACTTAAATGAAAAAGCAATTCCTTCCTGTATTGAACGGAAAAGATGTGGATGTGAGTGCCTGTTAAAATCTATTCCGAGTATGTGAGCATTGGTGTTTTTGTTCTCAAGCATACGTTCAGCACCATTACCAAATGGAATTGCAATTAGTCCTTCCGAGCCGATCGGTACTTTTTCAATCAGCTTGTTTATTTCACTGTATGAAAGATTTGTCCCTGTATTCTTTCGCATCCAGGAATACTGAATTCCTGTTCCATTAATGCAAAGTAAAACTCCAAGACGTGTATTCTCTTTGGAATAATTTACGTGAGCAAACTGGTTTACTCTTGATAATGAATCATAATTTACTTTTTCGGTAATTCCGTATACAACTCCTGAGGTACCACCTGTAGCCGCAATTTCACCAGGGTTTAATACGTTAAGAGAAAATGCATTGTTAGGCTGGTCGCCTGCGCGGTAAGAAATTACTATTCCTTCTTTCAAGCCTAATTCTTCTGCAGCCTGTTTGGTTAATTTACCCTGAACTGAAAATGTGTTGTTGGGAGCCGGAAGTATATTCTCATCAATATCATAATATGAAAGCACATCTTTGGAAAGCTGGTTCTCCTTGAAATCCCAGTATATTCCTTCCGATAATCCGCTGTAAGTAGTATTAATTTCTCCGGATAACTTCATTGCAATATAATCACCGGGCAGCATTGCTTTGTGAATATTTTTATACACATCCGGTTCGTTTTCTCTTACCCATCTTAATTTTGATGCTGTAAAGTTGCCGGGTGAATTTAATAAGTTAGAAAGACATTTCTGTTTTCCAATTGCTTCAAAAGCGTTATTACCAATCTGAACTGCCCTGCTGTCGCACCAGATAATTGAAGGACGAAGAACATTCTGGTTTTTATCCACAATTACTAATCCGTGCATCTGGTAGGATAAGCCAATTGATACAACTTCATCTGCTTTTACACTTCCTTTTTTTATCAGGTCTTTTGTAATGATCTTAATATATTTCCACCATAATTCGGGATCTTGTTCTGCCCAGTTAGGTTTAGGAGAAGTTATTTCCATTTCTTCGGAAGGATATGAACCTTCGGAAACGACACTGCCTTTTTCAATATTAATGATGCTGCATTTAATGGATGAGCTACCAATATCATATCCGATTGATAACATCTGAGTTCTCCGATTTTAGTTCTTGAATTTTATTATTGAGGTAATAAGATTTTTTCACAATGATCCGCAAAGATAAGCGAAAATTTATATTACTTAATTTATGGTGTACAATATACACATTTGGATTATAAAACATAACTAAAATGTTATAAAAAAATATTTTTACGGCTTTGACATTCTGGTGTAAAATCCACACCTTTGTTCTACTTGTTCAGAATGAATCCGGAATTAAAGGCAGGAATAGTTTATTATGTCGCACATACTTAAAGAAATAATTAAAAACCTCTCAATCGATTGTGTTATTTTCGGTTTTGAAAAATCACGGTTGGAAATTCTTCTTATAAAACGAGCCCGCAATCCCGCAAAAGGGAAATGGGCTTTGCCGGGGGGATTTATAAAAAAAGAAGAGTTGGTTGAAAATGCAGTTAAAAGAATACTTAACGCGACTACAGGTTTGTCCAATATTTATCTTGAAGAAGTTAAAGTGTTCGATCAGGTGGACAGGTATCCTTTGTGGCGGGTTTTTACAATAGGATATTTTGCACTTATAAGTCCCGAACATTACCAGCTAACAACCGGTGCAGATACAACTGCAGTAAAGTGGTTTCCGCTTGATGAGCTTCCCGAACTTCCTTTTGATCATAAAAAGATACTTGACTATGCTCTGATGAAACTGAGAAACAGGGTAAAGCATACACCCATCGGATTTGAATTGCTTCCTCTAAAATTTACTTTGCCGCAATTACAGAATCTGTATGAAATTATCCTTGATAAAAAGCTTGATAAAAGAAATTTCAGAAAAAGAATTCTGAATATGTACCTTATAAGAAGGTTGAAAGAAAAGGATAAGAATAACGTTAAGCGCGCAGCTTACTTATATAAGTTCGATGTTAAAAACTATAATAAATACAAAGAAAAAGGTTTTATCTTCGAATTGTGATCTTTTTGGAATTAATGTTTAATTCATTTTTCATTTTGAATTTTTAAGATTTAATTGCGATAGCGACAAATCCGGTATTGAACCGCCCTTTATGCTGCCAGTTTAAGACAGAATATTTTTTTTGAAATAAAATTTTCTACTTTTGATTGACAAATCCTAACCTTATATTTCGCCAAAATATTTAGAGAAACTACAGATGAGAAAACTTATACTGCTATTTCTTCTCTCTTTTCTTGTTTTACCTGCAACATATTTCTGCGGCATAACCGGAAAAATATCGGGTAAAATAATTGATGCTAATACCAACGAACCTTTGGTTGGTGCAAATGTAGTTGTAACCGGCACTGCGCTTGGCGGTACAACTGATATCAAAGGAGCATTCTATATAATTAATATCCCTCCCGGTACCTATGATGTAAAAGCATCATACCTCGGTTACCAGACCTCAATTAAAAAACAGGTGGTTGTAAATGTTGACAGGACAACTACAGTAAATTTTAATTTGTCAGCCGACCAGCTTCAGACTACGGTTGTTGAAGTAATTGCAGACAGGGAAGGAATTATAAGAGATCTTACATCAAGCTCTGAACAGATAAGCGGTGATGAAATAAAGAAACTGCCAGTTGAAGGAGTTGGAGATATTCTTGCACTTCAGGTTGGTATGACAAAGGACGCCGGCGGCGGCTTGCATCTTAAAGGTGGAAGATCTTCTGAGATAGCTTACCTTGTTGATGGTATGCCCGTTACAAATCCGTTTGGGACAGGCATTGCAGTGGATGTACAGAATAACTCCATTCAACAAATGGAAGTAATAAGCGGTACTTTCAATGCAGAATATGGCCGCGCGATGTCCGGTGTAGTAAATATAATTACTAAAGAAGGCGGAAGAAATTATGAAGGTACAATTACCGCATACACAGGCGATTATCTTACAGACAATAAAGATTTGTTCTTTAATATAGATGACATAAATCCTTTGTCGCAAAAATATCTTGAAGGATCATTCAGCGGACCAGTCCCTTTGGTTAACAATACTAATTTCTTTTTCTCCGGAAGGTTAACCAATGAAGAAAACCGTTTTTACGGAATTAAATACCATACACCGGCAGATATTGGAGATTTTACCGATACAGATCCGCGCAATTGGGTAATTCAATACTCGGGTGATAGCTCGATAGTACCGATGAACCCGGTAAAGACATATTCTTTCTCGGGTAAAATTTCTACTTCACCTTTCCAGGGATTAAAAATCAATTACAGTTTTACAAAAGATTATGCTAACTGGAAAAACTATAATCATAGCCAGAAATATAACCCTGATTATTCACCTGTAAATGAATCATGGGGATTTAACAACCTGCTTTCATTAGTTCATACAATAAGCCCGAGTTTATTCCATGAATTAAGATTATCATATGTGACAACAAAATATGAAAGATCGAAATACAAGGATCCGTACGATCCGAGATATTATGATGGAATACATTTGTATGCAGACGTGCCGAGTGATCTTTTCCAGATTGGACTTGTTGATCCTTCGTTCGCAAAAAATAATACTACAACGCTTGCGTTAAAGTATGATATTACAAGTCAGGTACACAACTCTCATTTGGTAAAGCTTGGTGTTGAATTAAGACAGTATGAAGTTGAAGATGAGTATTTTGAAGTGAATCGCGGTGAACAAACTACCGACAATCTTCAGGTAGATCCTTTAAGTTCGTTCGTTCATAACAAATATGATAATAAACCAATTGAATTCGGCGCTTACATTCAGGATAAAATTGAAATTGAAGATATTATTGTTAATGCAGGAATAAGATTCGATTATTTTGATGCTAAGAGTTATGTGCCTACGGATTTGACAAATCCTACTAACAAAAGTAAAACAGATCCTAATGCTAAAGAAAAACCATTTGATGAAGCTTATAAAGCTGTCGATCCAAAAATGCAGTTCAGCCCACGGCTTGGTTTCGCATTCCCTATTTCAAACTCAGGGTCAATCCACGCATCATACGGCCAGTTTTTCCAGATACCTGAATTAGGCCGTCTGTATGAAAATCCTGATTTTGAAGTTGCCGGCCAGTGGTCTTCGTTTATTGGTAATGCTGATCTTGATGCTCAGCGTACAACAATTTATGAAATCGGTCTTCAGCAGAAGTTATTGCCTGAACTTATTCTTGATGCTACTGCTTATTATAAAGACATAAGAAACCTTGCCAGTACTAAACTTTATCAAACGTTCGACCAGGATCAATACGGTCAATATACCAATTTTGATTATGGTAGTGTTTGGGGATTAACTCTGGCTTTTGATCTTTTAAGAATGGGCATGTTCTCATCAACTGTTGATTATACTTACCAGGTTGCAGATGGAAATGCTTCTGATCCTAAGCAGGCTTTTTACGATGCGGGTAATCAGAACGAATCAACTAAAAGTCTTATTCCGCTAGATTGGGACCAGAGACATGTTCTTAACTGGGTTCTTAATATAAATGGAGAAAGCTGGGGACTGACAACTATTTCAAGAATGCAATCAGGGTTTCCTTATACACCGGGTGATATTCAATTGAGAAACCAGGCAAGAAGAAAACCACAGTTCAATGTTGATTTAAGAGTTTATAAGAATGTAGACTTTTCCGGTGTAAGTACAACATTTTTCATTAAAGTTGAGAATCTGTTGGACCAGACTTTAAATGAATATCTGCCTCAGTTAACTGAAACAGATTTAAGAGCTCACGAAGCACGTTCATACATAAATACTTTGTATGATATAAGATATAACCCGGCATCGCAGCCTGCTCCGCGTCTTGTTAAAGTTGGATTAACCATTAATATTTAATTTACCTGCACAACTGCAGGTTGATGAGGTTAAAATAATGAAAAAATTTAAATACAATTTCTTATACATAGCTCTTCTGTTCTTTACGGCAGAATTTTCTGTTAGTATAATGGCGCAGAACGGTGGGGTATATATTGATCCTAACCGTGGAGAAAAAATATTCCGCAAGACAAACGTAATGGACGCAAACCAGGTTGAATCAATTTTTGGCAACTGGGGAATGTTCGGTAAGCGGGATGATAAACAATCCGGTGTTTGGCCAAAAGGAACAACTCATGGACACGTTCACGAAATGACCACAGTTGTTGCTGCAGAAGTTGTTGGTAGAGACGGAAAAACTTACCACATAGTTGATGATTCTTACTCTGAGTTCTCAGATGAATCTCCATCAAGATTACAGTACTGGTGGAATCCGCTGTCCGGTTATGCAAATAACTACAGACGATTTGTTAAACCTGACGGAACAGTTGATACTACTTCCAAAATTGCAGTAAGTATTGATTCAACTACCTGGCCTGATTGCTGGCCCGGAAAAAGTTTGGATTGGTGCGGTAAATGGAACGGGTATTTCGGTCAAAGTGAATCCAACAGACCGGACAATGAAGCTGTTTATGTAATGGATGATTTATATAATTCGGAATTCCCATATTATCCTATTGCCACAGATTCAACTAAAAGAGGATTAGGGATGCAGGTTGAAACAAGGTTATTCCAGTGGAAACATGCCCTTGCGGAAAACCAGGTTTTCATTCATTACCAGGTTACAAATATTTCAGATAACTCTTATGGTATACCATATGGCGCTCCAATTTATCTTGGTGCTTATGCAGATACTCATCCCGGCGGGCTTGGCAGTACAAATGATGTTGATGATTACAGCATTCCTGATAATATGGTGATTGCGTGGGCTTATAACAATAAAGGCATTTGGACAAAATACCCAGATATCCTGCCGGGGTATATGGGATGGAAATACCTTGAGAGCCCCGGAATTGGCGATGATAATATTGATAACGATAATGACGGAATTCAGGATGAGAAAAGAGATAACGATGCCGGTACAATGTATGAGGGTACTGAAGTCATAAAAAATGCATTAAGAGGTCAGCCTGGTTTTAATATGTCTTCGTTCCTAAATTATTTCGGTTATAAATCTGAGGATGAAATTCCGGCAGTGAAATCCGGTGTTTGGTGGACGGGTGATGAGAATGCAAACTGGAATCCGACAACAGATGATGTTGGTACAGACGGAGTTGGTCCAAATGATTTTGGTTATGAAAAACCTGATGCAGATGGTACAGAAGGAAATGGCAGACCGGATAATAATATAAACGGATGCGAACCGAATTTTGCAAGAACAGATAAAGATGAATCTGACCAGATTGGATTAACATCATTCTATTCACCGGCATATGGAGTGCTTCAGCCAAAAGATGATGAAGCTATCTGGTCGAATATTCAACCGGGTACTTTCCAGACACCCGCACAGAATGCGAACAACCTATGGGTTTTTGCTTCAGGGTCATTTAATCTTACTCCCAAAAAAACAGAACGATTCTCTGTCGTTTGGTTATTTGGTCCGGACAGAACTGCACTCGAACTGAACGCAAAGACTTCTCAAACCATTTATAACAATAGTTACAGGTTTACAAAACCCCCGCTACAGCCAACTGTTCAGGCAATACCGGGAAACAAACAGGTTACACTTTACTGGGATAACATAGCAGAAAGATCATGGGATCCTATTTATGGAAATGATTTTGAAGGTTACAGAATTTACAGAAGTACAGATCCGCAGTTCAGTGATGCTCATACAATAACCAATGCGTATGGCTCTTACACATATTATAAACCTTATGCTGTATTTGATGTAATCGACAGTGTCAGGGGATTACATCCGGTTGCGTTAGGCGAAGAATGGGGGCCGGACCGCTCAACAGGAATTCATTATTATCTAGGTGATGACAGCGGTTTAAGATATTTCTTTAAGGATACATCAGTTATAAACGGAATGACTTATTACTATGCTGTTGTATCGTATGATAAAGGATATTACACAGGAATGGATGACAGAAATCTTGGACAAATGTCACCGGCAGAATGCCCGTTCCAGATTACATACACAAATGGTGAACTTTCTGCTGTAAGTAAAAACCTTGCAATTGCAATTCCGAATGCTGCTGCTTCGGATTATAATCCGGGTCATACTGATGCAGATGAAAACGGTGGTTACTTAACCGGCAGCGATGGCAGTACATCCACCGGGAAAATTAAAGTTGATATTTTAAATCCTGATATTCTCCCGGAGAACAATAAATTTGCAGTGAGTTTCAAGGATAGTATAAATGCTTACGGTGCAAAGCAAACAATATCATACTCAATTAAAAATGAAAGTAACGGAGAAGTATTTTATTCAGATGTAAAGATTCCGAAAGATGCGAATGGTTATCCAAGTAATCAGTGGGTATCACCTGTATTTAAAGGTATGGTGCTTAATTTTCAGAATGCCAAACCGGAAATAGACACTGTTGAAAAATATTCCGGCTGGTCATCTGAAAGCAAAACGAATCTGAATTTTTCTTTAAGACCGGTTAACACTAATAATCTTGTTCCGATAAATTTTACTGTTGAAGTAACCGCAGATCCGTCCCAGCGTCCATTCGGCAAACCAACTCAAATGTATTTCAGGATATATGATTCAAACACTTTGGATACTGTTCAGTTTTCGTTTACTGAAAATCTGAATAAAGACAACAAAATAAATGCTGCCGATATTGTTACGATTCTTGTTGATAGTAATGATCCGGCGAAAAAGATACAGGCGTGGAAGATAGTATTCTCTAATCCGCTTGATTCTTTAACCGAACCTCAGCCGGGCGACAAATTTAATTTTGTCTGCGGCATTCCATTTGGTTCAAATGATGTTTATTCATTTAACACTGTGGCTACTAAAATGAAGGCGATGAAGGAATCTGAACTTGACCAGGTGGCTGTTGTTCCTAATCCTTATGTAGCTGCCGCTAAATGGGAAAGACAAACTGATATTACGGGAAGAGGAATAAGAAAAATTGATTTCATTCATCTTCCAGCCGAATGTACAATAAGAATATTTACGCAGAACGGTTACCTTGTTAAAACTCTGCAGCATCAGGGAGTAGCCTCTAATGGAACAGAATCATGGGATTTAACAACTGATGAAGGTCTTGAGGTGGCTTTTGGTATTTATATCTTTCATATTGAAGCGGCCGGTATTGGTGAGAAGATCGGCACATTCGCAATTATTAATTAAAACGGAGAAGCAAAGACTATGAAAACAAAAATACTCTTTATGTTTGTCCTGATTTACTGCAGTTATACATTTGGACAAGTATCTAAGGTGGGAACAACTGCGGCTCCGTTTTTACAGATTGGAGTAGGAAGCCGGGCTGCTGCGTTGGGTGAAGCATACACTTCTGTTACAGATGAAGCATCGTCATTATACTGGAATCCTGCAAGTATAGATTTCTTTGCAAACAATGAAGTTCAGTTTAACTACAGTGACTGGCTTGCGGATATGAAATTCCTTAATGCGATAGCTGTTCTTCATATCGATAGTTATGGAAGCTTCGGTTTATCTGTTACATCATTGTCAACTCCTGAAATGGTTGTTAGAACTGTAGATTACCCCGAAGGCATTGGCTCCAGATTTGATGCTGCTGACATTGCTATGGGATTAAGTTACAGTAAAAAGCTTACAGACAGATTTGCTTTTGGAGCAACCTTTAAATATATAAACAGAAGAATCTGGAATATGAATGCCAACGCTATTGCGATGGACTTTGGTATTATTTATAAACTGCCGCTTGATAATATGCAGCTTGGAATGTCTATACTTAATTTCGGCTCTAAGCTACAGATTCAGGGAAGCGATGCAATGGTCTATACAGACATTGCAGAAGATGTAATAGGTAACAATACGCAGATACTCTCGCAGCTTATGACTAAAGAATGGGCTCTTCCGCTTTCGTTAAGATTCGGATTATCATATAAAGTAATTGAGTCCGAACAACATCATTTACTGCTTGCTTCCGATTATATTCATCCCAATGATAATTTCTCAAGTTTAAACTTCGGAGGTGAATATGGATTTCTTAATCACTTTTTTGTTAGAGCAGGTTACAAATCCCTTATGCTTGATAATGCTGAGGACGGTCTTACTTTCGGCGGAGGAATAAAATATGCATTCTTCGGCATTGATTATTCCTATGTTAAAATGAAGCATCTTAAATATGTTCAGCAGTTCTCAATTAAAATATCATTCTGATTTGATAAAGTTAATGATGAATTGAATAGTTAAGAAAGATTTGAATAGATTTTATAAGATGATCAGGTCACTTAAAGTTATTGTGTTTTTAAGTTTTATCTCGTCTACCCTGTACTGCCTGCCGCAGCAGGGTGACGGGATTGTTATAAGTATAAATGACAGAAAAATATCTCTGCGGGAATTTCAGAGCCGCTTAAACGATATTCCCTTAATTACTGACAAGCCGCTACCTGAATTAAAAGAAGATTTAGCCTGCACTCTTATTGCCGAAGCCATCCTTGCATTTGAAGCCGGAAAAGAAAGTCCTGATAAAACAGGAAAGGCTAAGATGATTATTGATCAGTACTGGAAAGAAGCTTTATACGAAGAATGGATGAATTCTGAGATTAGAAAAAAGATTACTATAACAGACGAAGAAATTATCAGCGCATATGATAAATTAAAAGAGCAGAGGCTTGTTGAGTACTGGAAGGTAAATTCTCCTGATGAAGCGGATTTATTAATTGCGGAAATACAAAATGGTAAATCAATACTAATCAATTCTGAAACAAAGCTGCTTGAATATGCTGAATCACTGGAAGAAGTTGAAGATGCGGTTTATAATCTTCAAATTGGAGAAACAAGCAAACCGGTTTTAGTCGATTCACTTTATTATATCTTCAGATTGAAAAAGAAAATTCCTCATCCGGATTATCCCCAAAATGATATGCAATACTGGAAAGGTGTTATAGAAAACAGAATAAGAGAAAGGAAAGAACGGAAGATGCTTGATGATGCACTTCTGATCCTTATGAAGGAAAAAGATTTTACCGTTAACCGGGATTCTTACAATTATCTCTACGAGCAGCTTGTACCTATTGTTTATAAGATTGATAAACGTGAAGCTGAGGAGCCTGAGATAATCCAGAATGAAATTAACATAAAGCTCACATCAGGTGAGAACAAGTTTAATCAACCTCTTCTGAAATTTAAAGATGGAAACAGTTGGACAACATCTGATTTCTGGAAGATGCTTGCCGTTTCTCCTTATCCTCTTAATTACAAAAATCCTGATGATTTTCGCATTGGACTGATGGATGTAATTAAGAAAACAGTTTTATTAAATTCTGTTGCTGAGGACGCACATAAGAAAAATTATGATAACAGTGATTATGTTAAATCAGAAACTGAAATGTGGAAAACTAATTTTCTGGCATCTGAACTTATAAATAATTATCGTGTCTCGATAAAAATTACAAATGAAGAATTGACAAGCCGCTATGATTCGCTGAAAGGCAATTACATCAAACCGGAAATGCGAAGAATAATTCCGATTATAACGAAGAACAAAAAACTTGCAGAAGAAATTTATAAGAGAATAATTGATGGAGAAGATTTTATTTCCTTAGCGGAAAAATCCGGACAAAATATTAATATGATAGACAAAGACACTCCCGGAATTTTTATTACCGGCAATGAATGGGGAATAATCGGCAAAACAGTTTTTGGAATGAGCGTCGGTAAAATATCAGGGATAATTAAAGCAGATGACAGCACATACTCAATTGTAAAACTAATGGAGATAAGAGAAGCCTCTCCGTTTCTCTTTGAAGAAATCCGCGATAGATTACAGGCTGATTATGAAAATTCCATTCTTCAGAGAGAAATTAATAAACTGCTTGAAGCGAAAGCCGGAAATTATAAGATCAGTATCAACAGAAATAATATGGCTAAGGCCGAATATTCCGGCGGAAGTATGCTTGTGAAAAAAACTCATTTCCCCCTGCGGAACGCAGTTCCTTCTTTTCCACTCTTTAATCATAAGGTAAAATGGTATTCATCCCTGGGCAAGTAAGAACTTCACATTTAGCTTTTAGTTTAAGTCAAATCTGATTCCTCATTCACGAAATCCCCAAAATTGATCAGAATTCGAAGTTTTTATATTCCTGAAAATATTTCTTTGACGAAAAGTAAAATTATTATATGTTTGGGCTAACATTGTTAGATTTTTTTACGATAGTATAATTACTAACAAAAATATATTTATTAACGCTGGAATATTATGGGACATATTGAAAGACGTCAAAAAGAAAAAGAGGAAATGAGGCAAAGGATTCTTGAAACCGCCAGAAAGATTGGTGCAAGAGACGGTTGGCAGGCACTAACAATCAGGAAGATTGCAGATGAAATTGAGTACACTCCACCGATTGTTTACGAACATTTTGCCAGTAAAGAAGAATTGATTAAAGAAATAATTTATTCGGGATTCAGCACTCTTAGCGAGGAATTTGTAATTGCCCGTGAAGCTGAACCTGATCCTAAAAATTTTATTAAAAGACTCTCAATGATCCATTGGGATTTTGCTTTCAGCAATGTTGAATTGTATCAGCTTATGTTCAGTCTGGACAGACCGATGCATAATGAAGAGATGAGCTTAAATATCAAAATGATTGAGAATGCATTCCTTAACATCTGCAATAATAACGTAGAAATACTTCACGAATTAATGTTCAACTGGATGTGTCTTATGCAGGGAGCAATTTCAATCGTAATGAAAATAACCAATTTGCCTCACCAGGAAGGCAAAAATCCCCGAGATGTCTATTCCAGAATTATCGATCGGTTTGTAGACAGCATTGATAACTGAAAAAACCATCCGGCAAAAAATAAATAATGACACTCAAAAAAATATGGAAAATATGAAACCAGTTAAATTAATCCCGATTCTGTTTTTCGTTTTGTATTTACCGCTGTTCGCGCAATCATATTCACTAAAGCAATGTATTGAGTATGCTAAAGGAAATAACAGCAATATTAAAATTGCATTCCTTGATGCTGACGTGAGTAGTGAAATTGTAAACGAACAGACCGGTAAAGGACTTCCTCAAATAAATCTAAGTGGTACACTTGAAGACAAATTAAAAATTACCACTCAATTAATTCCCGGCGAATTTTTTGGCAAACCTGCCGGCTCATTTATTCCGGTTAAGTTCGGTACAAAGTACAACGCTGTGGGAACTGTTACCTTAACACAAAAACTTTTTGACGGCTCGTTCTGGGTTGGATTGAAAGCTGCCAGAATAAGTGAGGATTTGTCCCAGCAGAATATCCAGAAGACGAATGAACAAACATTGTATGATGTTAGCGCTGCATATTACCGGGCGCTTATTATACAGAAACGTCTTGATAACTTAAAACTTATTCTGGCCGCATCGGAGCGTACACTTAAATCAACAGAGCTGAAATTCCAGAATGGCCTTGCCAAGAAAATTGATGTTGATAAAATAAAAGTAAGCTACAACAATACTAATTCTCAGATGCAGCAAACTGAACTTAGTTATAAGCAGGCATTGAACAATCTTAAATATTTTATGGGAATGCCTGTTGAAGAAAATATTGTTCTTACTGATGACTTACCGGATTACAGCCGCGAATTTGCACAGGCAATTTCAAATGATAATGTAACAGAGCAGCGTATTGATTACCAGATGCTTAAAACAAACCTTCGTCTTTATGAGGCTGATAAACAGAATAATATTTTTGCATACCTGCCCACATTAAATTTCTATGCTAATTACAGCTATCAGGCTATGCGCTCAGAATTTGATATTTTCAAACCGGGCAGAACCTGGTTTAATAGCTCAGCAATCGGACTTGAATTAAAGATTCCTGTTTTCTCCGGTTTCCAGAAATATTCCAAAGTACAGCAGTCCCAGCTTAATATTGAAAAGACTCAGGAATCATTAAAGAGAACAGAGCAGGCAATTAAAGTTGAAGTTTCCAATTATTACATTCAGTTTACCAATGCACTTGATAATATAAAGAATGAAAAAGAAAACCTTGCTCTTGCAGAAAGCGTTTTTAACAATACACAGTTGGCATTTAACCAGGGAACAGGATCTTCGCTTGATCTTGTTCAGTCTGAAAGTGCATTAAGAGAAACACAAAACAATTATTATTCAAAACTGCTCACTCTTTATTTAGCTAAACTTGACCTGGAAAAATCCCAGGGTACCTTAATAAATTTTATTAATAATCTTTAAGTGATAAACATGAAAAAAATAATATCAATAGCCGTTGTTGTAATTATTGTTGTTCTTGCGGCAATAAGATTAATGGCTGTACGTGAAGTAAATATTTCTCAGAATGTGAACCTATCTGCGGATTACGTATCAGTTACAGTTGCAAATGTACAGGAAAAAACATCTGCCTTTACTCTTAACCTTACCGGAACTTTATATCCTTATAAAGAGCTTGATATACCAGCGGAAACTTCAGGCAAGATTACTTCTTTAAATTTTGAACTTGGTCAGCATTTTCAAAAAGGCGGTGTTATTGCCACAATAGATGATAAAATAAAAAAGCTTACTTATGAATCTGCACGTATAGAAGCCGAAAGATTAAAAAAAGATCTGGATAGAACTGAAAACCTTTTCAAAGGCGGTACATCATCTGAACAGGAATTAGACCGCGCCCGCACTTCCTACGAGACCGCAAAGAATAAAATGGAAGAAGCTGAAAGACAATTATCTTATACAAAAATTACCGCACCAATTTCAGGTACAATTACAAAAAAGATTGTTGAAGAAGGCACTTATGTAAATACAGGAAACCCGATTGCCTCTGTTGTGGATGTATCAAAATTGAAAGTCAAAGTTAATGTTTCGGAAGCCAATGTCTATTATCTGCATGCTGGAGATAAAGTAAAAATAACAACTGATATTTATCGTGGAGTAACATTTGAAGGCCGGATTAGTTTTGTAAGTCCGCGTGGTGATGATTCCCATAATTATCCTGTAGAAGTAGAAATTGCCAACAGTGGTAAGAATCCATTAAAAGCAGGAACGTTTGTGAATGTCGAAGTCAGTTCTGGTTCGGGAAGCAAGGGTTTGTATATTCCAAGAGAAGCTTTACAAGGCAGCATCAAAGAAGCTAAAGTTTATGTGGCAGAAAATGACAAGGCCATTCTGAAAGATGTTACCATTGGCCGTGAAAGTAATGAATTACTTGAAGTTGTCTCCGGTTTAAGGCCGAATGAAAAAATAATTATAAGCGGGCAGGTTAACCTGACCAACAATAAACCAATAAAAATTATCAACAATAATTAAGAAAAGACAATGACAATATCAGAATTAGCAATAAAGAGATCGACGCTTGTTGTAATTGTATTTACAGCGCTTACATTACTCGGTGTATTCTGCTATACAATGCTTAACTATTCGTTGATACCAAAAATAGATTCGCCTTATGTTATTGTGGTTACACAGTATCCCGGTGCATCAGCAAGCGAAGTAGAATCATCTGTTACAAAAAAATTAGAGGATGCGCTTTCTGCATTGGAGAATGTTAAGAAGATGAGCTCTTCTTCACAGGAAGGTTCTTCTATTATAATGATAGAACTTATTGCAAATGCAAATAAAGACGTTGCTTTGCAGGATGCCCAGAGAAAAGTAAACACAACATTATATCAATTGCCGACAGATGTAAAAACTCCGGCATTATATTCTTTCTCCACAGATGATATTCCTGTATTGAAGGTTGCTGTCCATGGGAAAATGGCTCCCACAGAATTATACCAGACAGTGAAAGATCATATAAAGCCGATGCTTTCTAAAATAAACGGTGTTGGACAGGTTACAATTGTTGGTGGTGAAGAACGTGAAATTAAGATAAACATTGACAGGGGAAAGTTAGCTTCATATAAACTATCCATCAGTCAGATTTATGGAGCTATTGGAAATTCCAATCTTCAGTATGCAACAGGAAAAGTTGAAGGTGAACAGAGCCAGTACACGGTTCGTCTTGCAGGTAAAATAACTTCACTTGATCAACTCAGAAACTTAATTATTTCGAAGAGTGCAAATGGCAGTACAATTAAATTATCGGATGTTGCTGAAGTTGTTGACGGAGTTACCGAGTACAAAACACTTAGTAAAATAAACAGTGAAAGCTCGATAAGCCTTATTATCCAGAAACAATCTGATGCAAATGCAGTTGCTGTCTGCGACCTTGCAAAAAAAGAAATGGCAAACATAGAAAAACAATATGCATCATCAGCAATAAGATTTGAGATTGCCTCTGATCAATCCATTTTTACTCTTGCTTCTGCAAATGCCGTTATGGAAGATTTAATGCTTGCAATCTTACTTGTGGCAATTGTGATGTTTCTATTCCTTCACAGTCTCAGGAATTCTTTCATCGTACTTGTTTCTATTCCTACTTCGCTCATTTCAGTTTTTACTGCAATGTACATCTTTAATTTTTCCCTCAACTTAATGACGCTGATGGCGCTTTCACTTGTAATCGGTATTCTTGTGGATGACTCAATTGTGGTTCTCGAAAATATTCACCGCCATCTTCATATGGGAAAAGATAAAAGAACTGCTGCATTAGATGGAAGACATGAAATAGGCTTTACTGCTGTGGCAATTACAATGGTGGACGTTGTTGTGTTTGTGCCTATGGCTCTTGTTTCTGGTATGATCGGTAATATTCTTAAAGAGTTTGCACTTGTTGTTGTGTTCTCTACTTTGATGAGTCTCTTTGTTTCCTTTACTATTACACCGCTGCTTGCGTCACGTTTCGGCAAACTAGAACGCCTTACAAGAAATACCCTGATGGGTAAAATTGCGTTGGGATTCGAGGATCTTTATAAAAAGCTTGTTTCTGCTTATGAAAAAATATTACGCTGGGGATTAAGTCATCGTAAAAAAGTTTTTGCAGCAGTTACAATTTTATTTGTTTCATCTTTCGCATTAGTAGGTATGAGTTTCATCGGCAACGAATTTATGCCGCAGACAGACAGGGGAGAATTTACTATTACGTTGGAAGGCGAAGCACAGAATACAGTATATCAGTCAAACCAGCTTGCGGAAAAAGTTGAAAAGATTCTTTACTCAAAGCCGGAAGTTATAAAAGTGCTTACTAATGTTGGTTATAACAGCCAGACAAGTATGCTCGGCGCAACCGGCGAAGCTCATAAGATTGAGATGACTGTCTTGATTGTGGACAAAAAAGAACGTAAGCAAAAAATTGACAGGTACTGCCAGGATGTTAAAAAAGAGATTCTTGCAACTGTACCGGGATTAAAGGTAACCGTTGCACCGGCAGGGATGATGGGTACAAGTCAGGCTCCTATTATGATTCTTTTAAGAAGTTCTGATATGAACGAAGTTTATAAAGTAGCTGATAATGTAATGAATGCTATCAAGGATATTCCCGGTATAAATGATATTAAACTGTCTGTGGAAAAAAGTAAACCGGAAATGCATGTCAATCTTGACCGCGATAAAATGTCTATGCTTGGTTTATCCGTATCCGATGTGGGAAGTACTCTGGCTCTTGCCTTTGCCGGTAATACAAATCTACAGTATTCCGAAGGCGGTACCGATTACGACATCAATATTAAGCTTGACCAGTTTGACCGCAAAAAGGTTGATGATATCGGATCAATTACTTTTGTAAATGCTAAAAAAGAAATTATTGAGCTTCGCCAGTTTGCAAATATTTATCAGTCGCTTGGACCTAACAAACTTGAACGCTATAACAGGATTTCTTCGCTCACAGTAAGCGCACAGGTTTTCGGAAGACCGATCGGATCGGTTGGTGATGATATTAAGAAAGTCGTCGGAGAAAAAATTCATTCTGATAAAGTAACAATTGATTATATCGGCCAGATGGAAATGCAGGCAGATGCTTTTAAAAGTTTGTTTACAGCACTCTTTGCTGCAATCCTGCTTGTTTATTTTGTTATGGTTGCACTCTACAATTCATACTTATATCCTTTTGTGGTTTTATTCTCTCTGCCGGTTGCTATAATTGGTGCATTCCTTGCACTTGCCTTGGCGGGTCAAAACCTTTCAATCTTTTCTTTGATTGGTTTGATTATGCTTATGGGATTGGTCGCTAAAAATGCCATTCTTCTTGTCGATTTTACAAATAATCTTAAGGAAGAGGGTTACAGCGTTCTTGAAGCGCTTGTTGAAGCAGGCAAAGAAAGATTGAGGCCAATTTTAATGACTACCATTGCAATGGTGTTTGGTATGCTTCCGCTTGCAATTGCTTCAGGTGCTTCTGCAGAAAGTAAGAACGGGCTTGCATGGGTTATCATTGGCGGCTTAATAAGCTCACTATTATTAACTCTTGTTCTTGTTCCATGCGTTTACATGATTATGGAAAATGTTAAGGTGAAATACGGAAAGAAGTTCTCGAAAAATAAAGTTAAAGCCGATCCGGTGATGAATGAAGAATGATCTCTTGTAATTGTATTGCACGGTTAGATGAACTATAAATTCGGAAGCCCATTCAAAACAGAATGGGCTTCTATGTTATTATTAGTTCAATTATATTTCCTTTAAATAAAATGAATGAAAAGAATTCGCCAAATAAATTAGGTACAGAAAAAATAGGAAAACTCCTCTGGGAGTTTTCTGTTCCTGCCATCATAACAACCACAGCTACCTCCCTTTATAACATTATAGACAGGATTTTTATTGGGCAGGGAGTTGGACCAATGGCAATTGCCGGACTTGCATTAACATTTCCATTAATGAATCTTGCTGCCGCCTTCGGTTCTCTTGTAGGCATCGGCGCTGCCACAATGGTTTCAATAAGACTTGGTCAAAAGGACATTGATGGAGCTACGAATACTCTTGGCAATAGTGTGTTCCTTAATATTGTAATTGGAATAATCTATACTGTAGTGATGCTGATTTTTCTTGAACCGATTCTGTTTTATTTCGGTGCGAGCAATGAAACCATGCCGTACGCAAAAGATTTTATGAGAATAATTCTTGCCGGTAATATATTTACTCATCTTTATCTTGGCTTGAATAATATAATCCGCGCTTCAGGTTATCCTAAGAAAGCAATGATTGTAACGTTACTTACAATTGCTATGAATATAATTCTTGCGCCGGTTTTTATATTCGGATTAGGGTGGGGAATAAAAGGAGCAGCATTAGCAACTGTTTGCGCGCAGTTTACCGGAACATTGTGGGCAGTGGTTCATTTCAGCAATAAGAAAAGTTATGTCCGCTTTATGCGGGGTCATTTTAAGCCTAAGCTTAAAATTATTTCAGATATTTTTTCCATCGGTATGTCTAACTTCATAATGTTTGTCTCAATGTCTATTGTTATTGTTGTTATGAATATGATTCTTGAAAAATACGGCGGTGATTTTGCCATCGGCGCATTCGGTATTGTATCTGCAATACAGGGACTATTTGCAATGATTGTACTTGGATTTAACCAGGGTATGCAGCCAATTGCAGGTTATAATTTCGGGGCACAGCAATTTGACAGGGTGAAAACTGTATTCAGGAAAACAGTAATTGCCGGTATTGCAGTAACCAGTTTTGGATTTCTGGTCAGCCAGATTTTTCCGGGTATGATTGCTTCGGCATTTACCAGTGATGATAAAATGATAAAGCTTACCTCAACGGGGCTGCATTTAATCTTTGCAGTGTATCCCATTGTAGGTTTCCAGATGGTTACCTCAAATTTATTTCAGTCAATCGGGTATGCAAGAGTTTCAATTATACTTTCACTTTCAAGGCAGGTAATATTTTTTCTGCCAGCTTTACTCATTCTCTCCAACATGTTTCAGTTAAATGGTGCATGGCTCGCAACGCCTGTTGCAGATATTTTATCTACACTGCTCACATTTTTTATCCTGAAAGACCAGATGAGAAAAATCGGTAGGAATTAAATTGGTTTGTTATAAACAACCGCTTTTTTATTTTTGCGTAGTCTTTTTAATACAGTTTAATTTTTTAACCGGGTGAATTCATGCAAAGTAAAATTGGTTTTGATAATGAGAAATATTTAAAGGAACAGACCGGGGAAATTCTTAAAAGGGTGAACCGCTTTAACAATAAACTCTATCTTGAGTTTGGCGGTAAACTTTTATTTGATTTCCATGCTGCGCGAGTGCTGCCGGGTTTTGATCCGAACGTTAAGATGAGACTTCTTCAAAAGCTTAAAGATGATACCGATGTGATACTTTGTATTTATGCCGGTGATATCGAAAGGAAAAAAGTCCGTGCGGATTTTGGAATTACTTATGATGTTGATGCCCTTAAAACAATTGATGATTTCAGCGAATGGGGAATTGAAATAAAAGCAGTTGTAATAACACGATATGAGTACCAGCCATACACTAGAACATTTAAAAACAAACTTGAGCGGCGTGGAATAAAAGTTTACACACATAAATTCACTAAAGGTTATCCTACAGATGTTGATATGATTGTAAGCGATGAAGGATATGGTTCTAACGAGTATATTGCTACAACAAAACCAATAGTAGTTGTTACAGGTCCTGGTCCTGGCAGCGGTAAATTAGCCACATGCCTTAGCCAGTTATACCACGAATATAAAAGGGGAATTAAAGCAGGTTATGCCAAGTTCGAAACTTTTCCAATCTGGAATTTGCCGTTAAAACATAAAGTGAATGTGGCCTATGAAGCTGCAACAGTGGATCTTAAAGATGTTAATATGATAGATCATCATCACCTTGAAGCTTACAATGAAACGACTGTAAACTATAACCGGGATATAGAAGCTTTTCCCCTGTTGAAACGTATAATTGAAAAGATTACCGGTGATGTATCTTTCTATAAATCACCAACGGATATGGGAGTAAACCGTGCAGGCTTCGGAATTATAAATGATGAGATCGTTCAGCAGGCTGCACACCAGGAAATCATAAGACGATACCTGAGATGTGAAGTGGAATATGCAAAAGGTTTTATTGATGCCGATACTGTACAGCGTGCAGAAATTATTATGGAAAATATTGGTGCAAAAGTAGAGGATCGAAATTCGGTTAAAGCTGCAAGAGATGCTGCAATAATTGGTAAGAAAAATAATAAAGGGAATGAGGGTATATATGTAGGCGCTGCAATTGAATTAAAAGACGGTACAATAATTACCGGAAAAAACTCTCCATTAATGCATGCTGCTGCAAGTTTGATACTTAACGCTTCCAAGCATCTTGCTACTCTTCCTGATAATCTGTTCCTTCTGCCTAAAAATATAATGGATTCACTTAATTATTTGAAGAGGGAAGTGCTAAGGGGAAAAGTTGTAAGTCTTGATGTTGAGGAAGTTTTAATTGCATTAAGCTTGAGCGCTATTTCAAATCCGGCTGCGCAAATGGCTCTGGAAAAATTAAAGGAGATTGAAGGATGCGAAGTTCATATAACTCATATTCCTACCCCGGGTGATGAAGCAGGTTTAAGGAAACTCGGCGTACATTTAACCTGTGATCCCGATTTCTCGTCCAAGAGTTTATTTATGAATTAAAGGTGTGTAAGAAAGTATTAATGTTCTTAAAGTAAATCGTTCAGAGTGAAATGTGATTTAATTATAATTGTTTGAAGGTATCTTAAAATGATTTTAATTGAATTATTAAGCAAGTTTGTTTGAACATCAACAAGCTCGAAAACAGTTGATTATTCCTGTATTCGAGCTTAATTTTTTGTGGCAGAGAGTCAAGAATTCTGCGTTGGCAGTTAAAAGTTACAATTTTAATTTGTAATCACCGCTTTTATGTTTTGATGTCCTAAAGGTGTCCCAATTATTTTATTAACATCATCTTCTTCGTTTCCACAAAATCCCCCGCCTTCAACTGGTAAAAATAAATACCGGTAGAAAGAGAAGAACTTATAGTGAAGATTGTTGAGTAACGGCCTGATTGTTTGTATTCATCCACAAGTGTTGCAACTTCTCTTCCTAAAACATCATACACTTTTAGACTTACGAGAATGAAAGCTGAAATCCCGCTTAGACTCGTCGAAGGCGAGGCGAGCTGATAGCTGATAACTGTACTTGGATTAAACGGATTTGGATAATTCTGAGTTAGATTTGAAGTGGAAGCAATAGAGTATTTTTCGTTATCAATAGCAGTTTGTATTTTTGGCACGGCCGAGTATTTTAATACGGCATTAGTTGGGCTGTAAATATAACCTGAACTTGCCGAATCGTATGTTCTTTCTTTCCAAGTTATTGTAACATCGCAGTCGCTATTGCTTATTCCGTTTAATTCCACAACCACATACCCGTGTTCTTTTTTATGATAAATACCTGTTGGTCTAAAGGGTGAATTAACGCCATTATAGTTATAGTTGCTCATGAGCCATCCGCCCCCACCCCCGGTTAACACCTGATAAATGTCGTTATTATTATCTCCATCATTGTTATCAATTCTGCACAAGTCGTAAAAATGATCGTGCCCGCAGAAATAAGCTCTGGCTCCTGCATTAACAAGACTTTCCCAAAATTTATTTCTCACTTCCGGATAATCATCTAGACAATCTGTATGGAAAACTTTGAATGCAGCTTCGTGCCCAAAAACAAATAGATGAGTTGAATTATTTAATGCCAATTGCTGATTAAGCCATTCTTGGTTTACTCTATGAATATTAACGTAATTGTCCAATCCAATAAACATTGCGTTGTTCTTTATAAAAGAATAGGTAAGATTCTCTTCCCCCGAAGGTCCGTTTTGAGGAAGCATTTTAGATGCCGAAAATATTTTGTTCCAAGCCAGAATATCATCACGCGCATCATCTTCATGGTTTCCTCTAACAGGATAGATTTCGATGCCCCGGTCATATAGTGGAGTAAATATCGAAATCCATTCTTTCAACTGAGATTCCAATTCCTCGGCAGTCGTATTTCTTCCGGCATCTACTAAATCTCCGCATACTAATATTAAGCTGGGGTTATCTGCAAGAATAAAAGGAATCATTTCTTTAATAGTATCAGACTGCGCCACGTGAGTATCTCCAATTACTACAAATTGCCATGCTGATGAAAATGATTCCTTTGAACTTTTGCTTTGAGTAAATACAACAATATTGATTAAAGCCATTAGAACGGATTGGATATATATGTTAATTGTACTTCTCACTTAGTTAAAACCATTTTCTTTGTTTCAAAAAAATATTCGGACTTTAAAGTGTAGAAATAAACACCGCTTGATAACGTTGAACCTTGACTGCCGGAAGATACATTCTGACTCGACAATATTGAACTGTACGAACCGGCTGGCTTGAATTCGTCTACAAGAGTTGTAACTTCTTTTCCTAAAACATCATAAACTTTCAATGAAACATGACTGTAATCTGAAATCTTATAGCTGATTACTGTTTCTGGATTAAAAGGATTAGGATAATTTTGCAATAATTTAAAATCTGTGGGAGCAGAATTGCTTTCATTGTAATCAGTCGAAGTGTCTACATTTCTAACTTTTCGTACATAATTATAAATTCTGATAGCATCGCCCTGGGGACCGAATCCGGTTGGGTAATCTGCCGGATTTCCGGTTTTAGGATCGCTACGTTGAGCGCCTGCGCCATGCACATCAATCCAGTTGTTATTCATGTTACCCATAGCTCTTCCAAAGGCAACATAACAAGCTGCTTTGCCATTGGTAGGGGTCTGAGAACAAAAAGTAGTACTGGCTATATAGCATGGATAGTCTTTAGCACCCGCTTCATTTGTAATTTCTGTGCAATTAAAAACCGGATTTATTGCAGCAGAATTTGTTGTCGATGGTGACCGAGTATAATCGATAATGCTTTGCAGTTCTTTTACATCTGGCAGCCTCCAGTCAGAATAACCTGCATACGTAAAATTTTCCGCATAACTAAGTGCGTTTTCCCATAATATTGGCGTCCCATTATCGTTCTGCATCCACATTAATCCGGTAGCTACATCAGTAATGGTGCCGTCGCCATTGTTCCTAAAGTTATTGATGCCGTAATCACTGTTTTCACGAACATAAAGCACATAATATTTTTTTTGAGTATTCGAAGGATATCCTTTTATCCGTCCATCAACAAAGTTAACACCAAACATTGTTGGTGTTCCGTTCATTGTTGTAGTTACATATAATGTCGAAGTAGCGTATTGAGCGTCTATTATCCTATCGTCTGAAGATGCGCCGTGTGAAGTAGCGTTTAAATCTCCGTAACCAGTTGTAAAATAGTTTGTATTGATAAACAAAACCGAAGTACCGGGCGAAGTGGCTGTTGGATTAATCTCGGCTCCATAATACATTATTAACGAATAAAGTTCTTTTATTGTAGGTAAACGCCAATCAGTATACCCGCCGGTTCTGCACGAAGCAGCTCCGCTTAATACAGTTGAATAGTAATACTTGTCATAATAATTAATAGTTCCATCACCATTTTTATCTATGGATTTTTCCCACATTAAACCTGTTACATTATCTGTTATAGTACCGTCCCCATTGTCTGTATAACTTGGTGTATTGCCAGGGTAATTCGAATTTTGTCCGTAAAATGCCTGCCCTTCCGCCGGAATTGAAATTATTCCACTGTTGTTATAAGAATTTGTCTGCCCGGTTCCAACTATTTTATAACTTTGAGCAAAGAAAGTTATATTGCTAACTGCAACCAAGAAGCTGATAGTAAATAATCTTATTATGTGCATATGTTTTATCCTCATTTACGAAATATTATTTTTTTCATCAATATATCTGTTGAATATAGGACAACAAAAAGAAACAGAAAGTTTAATTACTATTGATATAAAATAAATATCTTATGTCTTCCCAATATGTCGAGTCTAAAACAACAAGCTCGAAAACAGTTAATTATTCCTGTATTCGAGCTTAATTTTTTTATTGCGGGGGATCAGGAATTCGCTTCATTAGTAAGAATGTATAGAAATGAGGTTGATTTATAATCTTATTTAAGTACTCTACCAAATTGTACCCGCATTTATTTCTTCTAGGGATAAATAATCTTTTAATATCTATCAGTTTTACCGGTTAGTAAACGGAATACTTTTAAGAGTTTAAAATTTATGGGTATTTAAAGGAGGCATATAGCCTGTAAGCAACGCATATTCCCAATCAGGCCGTCCGTTTTTTCGTGCCTGGGTTGCCGCCTGTTTAAAATCATAAGTTACAGCAATAATCTCTGCCTGCCATTTATTGTTTACAAATTCCAGAATAGTATACCGTGCATGCGGTGTACCATTTTCTATTACATGATATTCCGGGGTTACATCATCGTAAGCCTGCAGCCCAACACTGCCGGGGTTAATAATAAGAATGTTATTAAGTGATTCCACAACTCTCGGAACATGAGTATGCCCGCATAGTATTATCGGAGTATCCTGATGACCAATCCTAATAGAGATTTCATGTGGTGAAGCCAGCCGCGCTTTTCCATTCTCAACAGTTTCTAAGAGGTAAGTTGTATCGCTGTCCGGTGTACCATGAATCAGAAGGAACTGATCAATTATCGTAGCACGGGAAGGTAACTTCCTCAGCCAGCTGAAATCAGCTTCATCCAGAAGATCAAAAGTATATTTGTCAGATGGACCCATTAAATCAGGATTCTCACTTATCAATTGCCTGTCGTGGTTGCCCAGAATATGAATCCAATCATGTTTCATTAAGAGGTGTAAAGTTTCTTTGGGGTAAAGAGGGCCGGAAAGATGATCACCAAGATTAAAAACACACTCGACTTGTCGCCCTTCAATATCCTCAATAACTTTTTCAAGGGCTGAAATATTTCCATGGATATCTGAAACGACGGCTATTTTTTTCATGTCATTTTATTTATGAAAGGAAAAATGGTACACAAGTTTAAATTAAGTATAGAACAAAAATACATAAATGAAACAGTCAGATTAAAACAAGTAGGAGGTTTTTCAGAATTAATAAACAAAACAGAGAATTATGCGGCTCGGAAAATTGTTTTGTCATTTGAACTCCATTTAGCCAAATTCTCCTTCCTGAAATTTCATTAATATTTTACGCGAATATTATAATATTTTTCTGATATGTCAATCAGAAAGAAGTTATTTAAAAGTCAGGTATGAACCAATCAAGTGAAAAAGTAATAATAATAGTTTCTTTCTTTTTTGCTAATCTGCCAGAGGCAGATAAATTTATTCTTTCAATGTTGACATGTGGATAAGTCAAAAGAAGTAACGGTTTGTATGCTCTAAGAATATTTTTAATTTTTGCTTTCATAGACGATTGAAGAATGAAAGGATCAAGAGACCGAAAGATTTTAGTTAGTTGTTTTTTAATAGAAGGCTTAATATAATCAGAGGCGATAATTCTTTGGTAAGGAGATAAGGGAAGAGAAAAGTGTTTGATGATTTTCGAAACAATTCTTTTCATTTCAATTAGTTTGAAATAAGGTAAA
>QZKB01000054.1 GCA_003599415.1 Ignavibacteriales bacterium
CATGGGAATTATTGAGATAAAGGATTCAACTCTTGTGAGTGTCGCTTCAGATAACCATCACGCAATTAAAAATGATTTTCATTTATCTCAGAATTTTCCTAATCCCTTTAACCCAACGACAAAAATTAAATATACAATTCCACACGTGGAGACGGGGTATACCCCGTCTCTACAAAATGTAACATTAAAGATATATGATATTCTCGGCAATGAAGTAGCAACTTTAGTTAATGAAGAAAAACCTGCCGGTGAATATGAAGTTGAATTTTCAGCGAATCAGCTTAGCAGCGGAATATATTTCTATCAAATGCGGGCAGGCAATTTCATTTCCACAAAGAAGATGTTGATGATTAAATGATGCCCAAATCAAAAAATGAGAAAGCCTGTTTGCGGGAATGCTGGTGAAATAAATGAACCAGTACCTTCAAGGTCAGTCACTTAAAAGCACCTGAGAACCTTCAGGGTTTTTCAATTAAAACCACATGAGAACCCTGAAGGTTTCAAACTTACAACGGCATTACCGGTATACAAATATCCACGATAGCAAGCCCCTTAGGATGTGTCTTAGGGTCGTTATGATACATCTCGAAGCAAAGACCATCTGCCGGTTGAAATCCGCTTTCGGGAAGCCACCCGCCGTAAACTAATTCCCATGCTTCCTTGTATTCATTACTTTCAAGTTCAAATCTTGCAATTGCATATTTACCGGCAGGAATTTTCATTATTCCAAATTCACCATCAGCTTTGGTTCCGGGATCAACATTAATGCAAACACTTAACCTTAGCTTGCTATCTTCCGTAACATCAGGATTGTCATGGTAAACGCAGATAATTTTTGTCTCCGGAAATTTCAGAAGTCCGCGCGGCCCCGCCCATTTACAAAGTTTGTTAATAAGGCTTTCAAACAGTGCCGGATTCCCTTGGTAAGGTCCGATGTGCCTTACATATGCAAGTTCTGTTTCCGGCATGTCTTTTACAACTACGTTCAATTCTTTCTTGTCGATCATTGTTAACCTCCATATTAAATTATTAGATTCGTTGTAAAGATACATGGAGGTTATTCCGAATTCTTTACTGTCTTTGCTTTTCGGTTTACCGATATTGTCATTCGTTTTGCAAATCTTGCTGCTTCTTAATTCTTCATCTTCTCTCCATTCGGTTGCGCTTATTCCAAAGTATTCTTTAAATGATCTTGCAAATGAAGATGAAGAAGAAAACCCGCAGTCTAATGCAATTTCAGTAATTGATTTTTTAGGATTCATAACAAGCTGCATTGCTGCTTTTTCAATTTTAATCCGTTGAATAAAACCATTCAGCGTTTCACCGATAATTGCGCTGAATATTCTGTGAAAGTAGAATGGTGAAAAATTTGCAAGCGAAGCAAGATTGTTTAACGATAAATCCTTGTCGAGATTATTTTCAATATAATCCAAAACCTTGTTTATTCTTGATGCGTATTCTGCTTTTGAAGTTTCTTTGTTCATTATCAGGTGAATTGAATTTGTTGTTGACAGTTCAAAGATAAAAGAGAAAGCTCTCATATCAAAAAAATCCACACCAACAAATCTGTTTTCCGAACATTTTTCTATTTCAGAAATTCTTTAAGCGTTCTATAGGTTCTGCAAGATGCCCGACAGAATAGAACACAAGAAAGTCAAAATGTTTAAGTTTCATAAAACATAATCATAACTATTGTTCAGGGTAATTATGAAAAATATATCTATTTCTTTTATGCTGCTGCTGGTTGTTTTTTCTGTTTGCAATGCACAGGTAACAACAAACTTTAAAAAGCTAACCGGAGAATACCTGGGTCAAAAACCGCCGGGAATGATTCCTGAAATATTTGCACCCGGAATTATATGTACCGGTTTTAATGAAAGAGACATTAGCATTTCTCCTGACAGAAAAGAAATTTGCTATGGCTTTTTAACAGGGAAACACATCACAATCATGTACACAAAAAATGAGAATGGAATCTGGTCTGAGCCTGCGGTCGCCCCGTTCGCCGCAGATGAAAAGTTCTATTATCTTGAACCTTGTTTTTCTGCAGATGGTAACAGAATTTATTTTTTGTCCACTCTTCCACCCAAAGGTAAAGAACCAAAACCAAGGTGGACCTATCAGAATATCTGGGCTGTTGATAAAAAATCAGACGGCTCTTGGAGCGCCCCATATAACCCTGATACATTATTAAACAAGGATAATGTACAATTCTATCCTTCATTAACTAAAAGCGGAACAATCTATTTCACAAAAACATATTCACAGGAAAAGAAATCATTTATCTGCCGCTCCCGGTTTATTAATGGAAGTTATAAGGAACCGGAGAAGTTACCTTCCGTTATTAACCAGGAAGGAACCAATGTTTATAATGCATTTATTTCACCTGATGAAAGTTTTTTAATTGCCTGCGTTGATGGCAGGAAAAATGAGGTTAATCCGGGTTATGCAAATTACTACGTGTTTTTCAGAGACAGTCTTGATAACTGGAGTGAAGGAGTTTCCTTTGGACCGGAGGTTAATATGAAGGGATCTTCAGCAATGTCAGCCTCGGTTTCTCCTGACGGAAAGTATTTATTTTTTGCCGCCCAGAAAATAAATGAACAACTTGAAGAAACATCTAAGAGAAAAAATCTCAGCAGTATGCTTACTTTCCTGAACAGCCCTCAAAATGGTAACTATGATATTTATTGGGTTGATGCCGAAATTATAAATCAATTAAAAGAAAAAAAATAAATTAAACTCCATACATATGATTACTGAAGGAAAAAATTCATGTTAAAAACAATCCGAATGGAAGAAATGACTTATCCGGCAATTAATAATGCTATCGCCGATGGATATACAACTGTAGTAGTAGGAGTCGGCTCAACCGAACAGCATGGTCCGCATCTTCCAACAATGACCGACACAAGAATTGCGGAAGCAGTAGCTAATACTGTTGCCCTAAAGCTTGGAAATGCTTTGCAGGCAGGAACCATTTCGGTTGGAATTTCGGAACATCATTTGGCTTTTGGCGGAACAATCTCTTTTAAACCGGAGACATTAAAGAAAATTATCACAGATTACATTGATAGTTTGACAGCCTGCGGTTTCAAACAAATAATTTTTTTGCCATGCCATGGCGGCAATTTTTCTACTGTCGAAACTGCGATAAAAGAATCACAAGAAAAATACTCTGATATTAAAATTACAGGCTATACAAACCTGTTGGGATTTGCGCATTTTCTTAATTCCTTATCAAACGAATTCGGGATATCTGATGAAGAATCCGGCGCTCACGCGGGCGAGAATGAAACTTCTTTAATGCTATTCCTGGAAAATGATCTTGTTATAAAAGATAAATTCGAAAAAGGCTATTTGGGTCCGTCAGGCGAGAAGGAAGTAGCGATCATTCTTGAGAAAGGAATGCCTGCCCTTACTATAAACGGTGTGCTTGGCGATCCCACGAATGCCTCCGCAGACAAAGGAGAAATTTATCTTGATCGTTTTACAGATTTTCTTATACAGGAAATAAATAAAGAATAAAACAATTTGCTCTAAGAAAAGATTCTTTATAATTTCGCAGAAGCGAAAATGGCACATCATAAATTAAAGAGCAAAGAATGTCTTAATTGCGGTTACACTTTTACCGACGCGGATAATTATTGCCCTCAATGCGGTCAGGAAAATCACACGCTAAATGTCCCGTTAAGACATTTCTTTCTTGAACTGCTTGAAGGGACGATTCATTTCGATACCAAATCAACAAGGACTTTTCTTGCATTATTATTTAAACCCGGTCATTTAACCTTGATGTATAATGAAGGAAAGCGCGTACGGTACGTTCCGCCGCTACGGCTTTATATTTTCATCAGCTTTATTTTCTTTTTGGTCATCGGATTACTTCCAAACAAACCGGCAAGCGAAAAAAACAAATCACCTCTTTCAATTACGTTTGGCGCTATATCTTCAAATGAATTACGCGGGGTTAAAGAAGAAAAGCTTGATTCCCTTTTTACCGCAATGAAAATTGAGCGCGGCGGTTTTGATGAATACGTTATAAGAAAACTCTGGACAATTACAAACGAAGGGTGGAAAGAATTCGGACACAAGCTTTTAAAAAATATTTCCTCAATGCTCTTTATCATGATGCCTTTTTACGGATGGCTGGTTTATGTTCTGCACAGGAAAAGAAAGAGATATTACTTTGAATATCTCATCTACTCACTGCATTTTCACTGTTTTCTTTTTCTCGAACTGCTTTTATTTTTTCTGATTATTTCTATCTGGTCTAATAAATTGATTCTGATTATATTTTTTCTCTGGACAATTATATATCTCTACAAATCCTTGCGAAGATGTTTCTATCAAAAAAGATTATCTGTTTTACTAAAATCATTTTTATTATCTGCCCTGCACTTAATTTCTCTTGTTCTGTTCTTCCTTCTTACAATTGTAATAAGCATCGCCTTATTCTGAAAAATATCAATCACTACTTTTACCTGAAAATATGTTTGTGCATTCGCTTAATTCGGTTCTCTAGACTATCGCGGTCATTTTCACGGTTGACAAAAGAATTATTTATCATTAAAATGCAGAAAAAAAAATAATGCCCTGCTTAATAAAATTTTTCAATTCATTCGGAATATTCTTTAGAGAAACTCTTATTCAAAAATAAAAATCTTAGGGTGCGTACATGAAAAAGTATTTGTTCGCTTTATTCATTTCGCTATTTCTAATCATCCTCTATGGCTGCGGTTTACTTGGAGATTATGTAAGTGTAACCGACTTCAGCCCGCAGGGGGAAGTAAAAAAATTATCCTCTTTCAAAATTGAATTTTCTGAAAACCTTGCGCCGCCCGATATTCAAAACAAATGGTTAACAGATCAGTTTGTTGAGTTCGAGCCAAAGCTTGAAGGAAAATTTAAATGGACATCCGGCAACACATTAATTTTTTCTCCCGATTACCCGCTTCAGCCGATACAAGCATATAAAGCAAAGATTACCAATAAAGTTTTATTCAACACAAAATTCTCATCGGACTTTGATACATACGAATTTCATACTCCGTACTTCGATGTTGAAAAAGCAGAATTTTTCTGGACACAGATTCCTAACCAGAATTACAAGGTAAGCATAAAAGCCAATCTTCATTTTAATTATTCTGTAAATCCCGGTATGCTTAAAGATTACCTTATTATCAAAAACAGGGGAGAAGAATTAAAGAATTGTAAAATAATAAGTGAAGAAGCCTCTGATATTATTGCAATTGATTTAGGTGAAGTTCAGCAGACAGATAAGGAGCAGGAGCTTGAAATTATAGTCAGGAATGGTTTGTTCTCTGTTATAGGGAAAAAGTCGCTGGAGGACGAGAGAAGTTTCTCTTACGATCTTCCGCCAATAACAAAACTTGCAATAACCGAAGTTGTTTCCGGATTCGAAGACCAGTCCGGCTGGATAGAAGTTTATACAACACAGCGAGTGGATGACAAAAAAATAAAAGATTATGTAAAGATAGAACCGCTTAACGACATTCAGTTTTTTGTAAATGAAAACTCTTTCAGAATAGAAGGAGCTTTTACCGAGGCTCAGGTTGTAAATTTAAAGATTAAAAAAGGATTGCCCGGTTTATACGGAGGAGAACTTGAATTTGATTTTGAACAGGAAGTCTCTCTTGTAAATTTAGAGCCGTCTGTTAGGTTCACGGATTCACGGGGAAAATATATGCTGCTCTCCGGTAATCGCAATCTTGAATTACAGGCGGTTAACATTCCTGATGCTGATGTTGAAGTCTCGCAGGTTTTTAAGAACAACGTACTTTATTTTATAACCAACAACTATGATTACTACTACGAAGATTACGGTTACGAATATTCGCCCAGTTATTACGTGGGCAATTACGGAAAGCTTTATTATAAGGAAGATATAAGATTACAAAACCGGGGTAATGCTCTTAATAAGTTTACTATCAACCTTGATAAGATTTTCAACGGAAAGCAAAAAGGAATTTTTGTGGTTGATGTGATGTCTGGTGAGGACCGGTGGATTAAGGCGAGCAAAATGCTGTCTCTTACAGACCTTGGCATCATTGCAAAAAAAAGTGAAGATGAACTAATTGTATTCATTAATTCACTTGCAACTGTTCAGCCGGTGGAAAATGTTGAGATAACACTCATCTCATCAAACAACCAGACTTTGCTTTCAGGTAAAACAAATTCTGAAGGTGTTATTCACTTTAAAGAAACAAAAGAAAAGCTGAAAGATTTTGAACCGAGAATTATTACGGCAGAAACCGAAAATGATTTTAACTATATCGACCTGAATGCAACAGGAATAGAAACATCCCGGTTTGATGTGGGCGGAGCTTCATCCTATAACAAGAATTATAAAGCATTCCTTTACGGCGACAGGAATCTTTATCGCCCCGGTGACCAGGTGAATATTACCGGTATTGTACGCAACGACCAGATGCAAATTGTTAAAGATGAACCGTTAATAATTAAAATCATTTCCCCTGCAGGAAGAGTTTATAATCAGTACAAAAAAATATTAAATGATGAGGGTTCATTTGAAGTATCCTTTAATGTGCCGGATTATATTCAAACCGGCGGTTACAGAGCGGAGGTTTATAACGGAGCAGAAAGCCTTGTTGGTTCATACCGCTTTAGCGTGGAAGAAATTGTGCCGGATAAAATCCGCGTTACCGTTAAGGGAGACCGGGAGGATGCAAAACCCGGTGATCAGGTAAAAATATCTGTTGATGCAGAATATTTATTCGGAGCAAAAGCTTCGGGTTTGCGCTATGAGGCAAACTTCAGTGTTAATCATAGTTATTTCACTAGCAAAAAATTTTCCGCATATGATTTTTCAAACTCCACTTACGAGAATACAATTGTTCAAAACACATTTATGGATGGCGTTCTTGATGAGAACGGTAAAAAAGATCTGTCATATACCGTTCCACCAGATTTGAAGTCCGGAGGTATAGCAACAGTATATGGATATGTAAGTGTGTTTGATCTTACGGGAAGAACGGTGAACAGGGGAGCAAGTTTCAAGGTTTACCCTGAGCAGTACTATGTAGGAATAAAATCCCCCGGAGAATATTTTGGGACAAACGAAACATTGAGGTTTAAACTCGTTGCTATCGATAAAAATGATAAGCATCCGAAATCATTACCGGCAACGGCTAAACTGGTTCGTTATGAGTGGCAGACTGTTCTGAAGAAAGATAATTCTTCGCGCTACTATTACGCATCGGAGAAGAAAGAATTTAAAGAATGGGAAAGAAACATTGATCTTGCAAATGGCGAGAAGGATTTATCATTCAGCGTTACAAAAAGCGGTGAATATGAATTACGAATTTTCAAAAAGGGAAGCGCCTTTTGTAACAAAGAAACATTCTATGCCTATGGATGGGGCTCTTCAACAGCAGCATCATTTGAAGTTGATAAGGAAGGTAAAGTAGAAATCCTGGCAGATAAAGAAATCTACAGTCCCAACGACAAGGCAAAAATTCTTTTTACAACACCTTTCTCCGGAAAGATGCTTGTAACATTAGAACGAAACGGCGTATATGATTATCAATATATAGAAGTGAATAACAGGTCCGCACAGTTAGAACTGAATCTTAAAGAGATTTACATGCCGAATGTTTATATAACGGCTACACTATTTAAGAAACACACTTATGATAATTCAACTCCGTTCTTAGTTGGACATGGTTTCGCATCAATCAAGGTTGAGAAAAAAGATTACAAACTTCCTGTGTCTATTTCTGCACCAAAGAAAATAAAGCCTAACAGGAAAATTGATATCGTTGTAAAAACCATTCCCGAAAAAGATGTTTATGTTACACTTGCTGCGGTTGACGAAGGAATACTACAGATTAATAATTACAGCACGCCTTCACCTTATTCTTTTATGTATGAAAAGCAGAGGCTTGCAGTAGACAGTTACGATCTTTATGCACTGCTTTTGCCGGAAATATTAACAATAAAATCTTCTGCTGGCGGTGACGGCGCAATTGGAGAAGAACTTAAAAAAAGAACAAATCCCATAACAACAAAACGTTTTCAGCTTTTATCTGTATGGAGCGGAATAAGAAAAACCAACAGCGACGGAACCGTTAATATTTCTCTCAACATTCCACAGTTTAACGGTGAAGTACGTCTGATGGCAGTTGCTTATACGGGGCCAAAGTTTGGTTCAGCAGAATCAAGTATGAAGGTTGCCGACGACGTTATTATTGAACCACAGATACCGAGATTCCTTGCTCCAAACGATTCTTTAATAATGCCGGTAACTCTTATAAACACAACCGGTAAAAACGGAAACGCATCCGTTAATGTTAAAGTAGAGGGCCCGTTAAAAGTGCTTTCTGGCAGTAATAAAAATTTATCCGTGCCTGCAAATGCTACCGCTCAAACTTCATTTATAATAAAGACAAATCATGATGCTGGTGTTGGAAAAATAATTATTGAAGCTTCCGGATTTGCAAAAGCAAAGGAAGTTGTAAACATAAGTGTCCGCCCAATTTCTCCGTATATAAGCGAAAGCTCATCAGGATTAATTAAAGCGGGAAATGATTTTAAAATTTCTTTGCCGAATAATTTTATTCAATCAACCAAATCGTCTATTCTAACTATAAGCAGATTTCCGGCAGTACAATTTGCAAAGCAGTTGAGATACCTTGTAGGTTACCCGCATGGCTGTGTAGAGCAAACGGTATCAAAACTATTTCCGCAATTATATTTTGAAGATATTGCTAAACTTGTAGCACCGGAGTATTACAGGAATAACAATCCTGTTTATTATGTTAAAGAAGGAATAAGAAAGCTTGAATCAATGCAGTTGTGGAATGGAGCTATTTCATATTGGCAGGGAGGAACAGAACCAAGCTGGTGGGGAAGTGTTTATGCCGCACACTTTTTAGTTGAAGCTAAAAAGGCTGGCTTTGACGTCCCTGATAATGCGATAAATAAACTTCTGAATTACTTATCAACTAAAGCTAAAGAAAAGAATACGTTTGAATATGTTACTTATTCTAATAACTCCCGCACAGTAAAAGAAATAGCAAACAAAGAAATTCTCTACTCACTTTATGTTTTAGCGCTTGCAGGCAAAGGCGACATTTCAATTATGAACTACTATAAAAACAGGATGCATCTTGTTTCCCGCGACTGCCGGTATCTTCTTGCGGGAGCCTTTGCGTTGTCAGGAAAATGGAATTCATACTATGAAATAATTCCTCAATCATTTTCGGAAGAAAAAACGGACAGAGAAACCGGCAGAACATTTGACTCCGAAATAAGAGCAAATGCAATTATGCTGAACGTACTTCTTGAGGTTGAACCGAACAACAAACAGGTACCATTTATAATTAAATACCTTTCTAAAAAAATAAAAGAAATTTATTCAACACAGGAAACTTCTTTTGCGTTCTTGGCTTTAGGCAAGGCTGCAAAACTTACTTCAGGCTCCAAGTTAAAAGCAGATGTAATTGCAGATGGCAAATCAATAGGAACATTTACAGGAAATGATCTTACTCTTAACATTGGCAATAACATAAAGTCGCTTTCATTCAAGACTTCCGGGCAGGGAGAAGCGTATTATTTCCAGAATACTGCCGGAGTAAAAACAAGCGAAGTAAAAGAACAAACTTCTAACATGAAAATTACCCGCACCTATTATGATTACAGAACAAGAAACGCTGTTAACAACAATAATTTCTACCAGGGACAATTAATTGTCTGCAGAATCTCTTTAACAGGATTTACCGCAGGTGCAGAAAATATTGCAATAACAGATTTAATTCCGTCCGGATTTGAAATTGAAAATCCAAGGTTAACGGATTTTAACCAGGCGGATTGGAAATCAACAATGGGTGTGCAGTATCTTGACGTACGGGATGACAGGCTGGTCCTGTTTACAAATCTTGTTACCTATACACAGGATTATTACTATTTCATCCGTGTGGTAAATAAAGGGAAATTCCAGCTGCCTGTAATTAGTGCCGAAGCAATGTACGATCCCGAATATACTTCAGCAACCGGAAGAGGAACTGTCTTTGTTCATGATTATAAATAATGGAAAAGATGCTAACGCAATTAAAGAAAATATTTCAAACTAAGAGTTGGCCGAATTACAAATTCACTACGCGACTTAGCGCCTTAGAGGTAAAAAGAAAAATAACCTTGCTGTCAAAATCAGGAGTTACAAGATACCTTTTAACTTTCATCCTTGTGGTTTTTCTTCTCGATCTGGTATTCCCTCTTCCAAAGCCAAAACCATATTCAAAGGTTATTTATGCAAGTGATGGTTCTATGCTTACAGCATATCTTTCCAAAGATGAAAAGTGGAGAATGCAGATTCATCTTAACGAAGTAACAAATGATTTAATTAAAGCAATAATTGAAAAGGAAGACAGCTGGTTCTACTGGCATTACGGAGTTAATCCTTATTCTTTAATCCGCGCAGCATTTCAGAATATAACAAGTCAAAGGAGAATTTCCGGAGCTTCCACAATAACGATGCAGGTTGTACGTATGCTGCAGCCAGCAAAGAGAACATACTTAAACAAACTGACAGAAATATTCCGCGCTGTTCAATTGGAACTTCATTACAGCAAAGATGAAATTCTTGAGATGTATCTTAATCTGCTTCCATACGGAGGAAATATTGAAGGCGTAAAATCTGCAGCCTATATTTATTTTAACAGGCCGCCGGGAAAATTAAGTCTATCTCAATCCGTTTTGCTTACGGTAATTCCTAACAATCCGAATGAATTGCGCCCCGATCAAAACCTGAAGGAAGCAATCAGATCAAGAAATAACTGGTTAAAAATTTTTATGGGTAGAAAAACTTTTGACAAGCAGGAATTAACAGATGCGCTTGAAGAACAAGTGAGCGTCAGCAGGTACCCTGTAGTTAAAAAGGCGCCGCATTTCTGCCGGTATGTTTCAAACAATTATATGGGGAATGAAATCAGGACAACATTGAATTCATCTATTCAGGAAACAGCGGAAAAACTTTTATCCGGTTACATTGAAAGAGTTCGTTCAAAAGGAATATCAAACGGTGCGGTGATTATAGTACACAACAAAACAAATTCTGTTGCCGGTTACTGCGGCTCGTATAATTTTGAAGATAGTGTTTCGCTCGGCCAGATAAATGGAGTTACTGCTGTAAGATCTCCCGGCTCTACATTAAAACCTGCGTTATATGCAATGGCTTTTGATGAAGGAATTTTAACTCCCGCAATGCGGCTGCCTGATATTCCAACAGACTTTAACGGATACGAGCCGGAAAATTTTGATGAGAAGTTCAGAGGCAACGTTACAGCAAAGTATGCACTCGTAAATTCATTAAACATTCCTGCTGTTCAGTTATTACAGCAGGTTGGTCCGGATAAATTTATTTCAGTTTTAGATAAAGCCGGATTTTCTGAAATATCTAAGAACAAAAACTCTTTAGGTCTTTCACTAATTCTTGGCGGTTGCGGCGTTAAGCTTGAACAGTTAGTACATCTTTATTCTGCTTTCAGTCATGAAGGAAAAATATTTTCTTTAAACTATTTAAAAGGTCAATCTTTAAATGATACCGATGCTACCGGGTTATTTACACCGGCTTCATCTTTTCTTATATCAACTATTCTCTCTTCAAATGAACGGCCTGATTTCCCTGCCGGTTTTCTTTACACCACAAATCTTCCAAAGATTGCATGGAAAACCGGAACATCATTCGGCAAGCATGATGCGTGGGCAATTGGTTATAATCCCGATTATACAATTGGTGTTTGGCTTGGTAATTTTGATGTGAAGGGTTCACCGGATTTAACAGGCGCTGGTGCGGCCGTGCCTTTGCTCTTTGAATTATTCAACAGCATAGATTTCAAACCAAAGAAACTCTGGTTTGATACTCCTGCAAATGTACTTGAAAGAGAAGTTTGCAGCGAGACCGGTTTGCTTCCGTCAGATAACTGCAGCAATCTTACAAAAGATTACTACATCAGGAAAGTTTCGCCAAACAACAAATGCGATTTATATAAATCCTTTTATGTTGACGCGAAAGAAACAATGCAGTACTGCACAGAATGTCTGCCTGATTCCGGTTACAAAAAAGTTTCTTACCCGGTTTACAAATCAGAGTTAACTTTGTGGTATCTGAAAAATAAAATACAGGTTAAAAAAATTCCTCCGCATAATGCATTATGCCAGGCCCGTCATTCAGGTGATGGACCAAAAATACTTTCACCGCAGGAAAATTATGAATATTATATCGAGGCAAATACCTCGCAGCAAATATATATGCAGGCAGCATCGGACCCGTCAATAAAAAATCATTACTGGTATATTGATAATGAGTTTTATAAAAAATCTCTTCCCGGTGATAAAATATTTTTTACCCCGAAGAAAGGAGAATCAACAATTGCATGTCTTGATGATCTTGGAAGAGAGGAGATTGTAAAAATAAAAGTGAACTATTACTAACAACACTCTCCTCTTTCAATTGCCGCTGAATTTAAATATCCAGCCAGTAAGTAAACTTAACAAGGTAAACATTGTTCGGTTCGGTTCTAAGCAGATTTTTAAAATCTTTCTTAAGTGAAAATTCGCCCGGGTCTTCAAAATTTTGTTTATTATGCTGCCATACAAAATAAAATGCAGACCCCGGCAGGAATTCCCACCTTAATACAAGGTTGGCAATAATTGATTTATAATTAAAGTCCGGGTTGTCTAAACTGAATTGAGAGGCTTGCCCGTTTCCATCCGGATCAATATTGTATGAGTCGCTTTCACTATCATAATTAATTGTGGAGCCGTTCTTACCATACACAAGGAAATCAAGTGATTTTGGTCTTGAGAATTCCTTGAAAGAATTATAATCTCCAACAGAAAAAAGTGGCTGCATATAAAGCTGCAGGGAAAGCTTGGGTGTAAAAGTCCAGTTCACTCTTATATTTGCCGAAATCGTTTTCTGATTAAGCTCTGCAAAAATATATCTTGCTCCGTAAGTTTCTGCTGCCAAAGGATCATCAACTCTATCAACCCACTGAATCCTTTCAGAATTCATATCGAATGACGGTTTGATAGAAACATCAATAGCTGTAGACGGTTTCCACTGAAGACCAAAACCGTAGCTATAGTACAAACTCCCAAATCCATCACCGGAGGCATAAGCATTTACATCTAAAACAAATTCTTTCCGGCTATCACTATACCCATAAAAATTAAATTCGTAGCCGTTAGGAATTTTAGCAATTGGACCGCCGCGTGTTAAACGGTTGCTGTATTTTTCCGGAGCATAAAAAAGATTTAATTCAAAACCGTAGTAGTTAAGAAACTGGGCGTTGGAAAAGATTCCCCAAATATCGTTATCCTTATTTCCTTCAAAGTCGTAATTTCTTGCATGGGCAATATTAATATTTTTTCTTCTGAAGATATCATCAGGATCGAACCATTTATAACCAACCACCATATGAGCGTTAATAGTATTTGCCCGCCATTGAAAGCCTGCATCGTTTGCTTCGAACCCGGGAGTTACAATTCCAAACGCAGAATTAATATAAAAATTTCCTTTTTGTTTATTCAAAGCGATACGGGAAATAAATCCGGATAATGATGTTCTGTTGCTGTCAAGTTTTGCATATGTTGCATCGGGTCTTTGATAATAATGAAGTGAGTTATTCTGAAGTTTTATCAAATATTCTTTTGACCCTGCCACATAAGAGCCGCCGACAAAACCATTTACAACATAAGTTTCCGAACTATCAAGAAACGTCCAGCCATCAAGACCAAAAGTGTATGCCTGCCTGCTTAAATTTGCTTTAAGGTTATCGCTTTTAAGGTCCCTGTTCACAGCTGTAAATATCATTCCCAAAGCTTGCTTACTTGAATTAAATTCTTTCTGTGATCTTAGTATTGCATAATTTGTAAGCGGTTCAACTTCTGCTTCACCGCGCGCACCGTTGTAGGATGTTTGCGCAAATGTTCTTTCTGTTACAGCTTCAATTGCACCTAAAGACCAGTTCTCGCCTATCTTACCTGTTACTTTTGCAGCGCCAAGTATTCTTGTCTCAGACGGATAATCGGCATAGTCATAATCTCCCGCATCGCCCTGCGGAGCTCTTCCAATTCTTCTTGAATAAAGAAAATCAGGATTGCCCCAGTTGAATCCCCAATTGCTGTTTGCTCCGCCATAACCAAAATTAAAGATGTTAGAGCCTTCAATAAAAAACGGTCTCTTCTCATCATAAAAAGTTTCAAAGGCAGAAAGGTTAACTACTGCCGGGTCAACTTCTACCTGACCAAAATCAGGATTAAACGTTGCATCAAGCGTAAGGTTGCTTCCAATTCCAACTTTCAAATCCGCGCCAACGGCAGTACGATACTGGTTTGATTTATAGTAAGGATCATTCTTGTCATGCACCAGATACTGTGCTTTCTGAACAAGGTAAGGAAGAATTTCAAAGCGTTGTTTTGTTTTAATATGACTTAGTCCAACCAAATCTGCAAAATGAGATACAAACCCGCTTTCTTTCTTAGGAACCATAACAAAATGTGCTTCTTCATTTTTCCGAACAATTGTTCTTATAAAATTTACACCCCAAACCATTTCATCTGCCTGGTTAAACCGCAACTGGGAAAAGGGGATTTTCATTTCTACACACCAGCTGTCAGTATCACGAGAAACAGCGTAATCCCAAACACCATCCCAGGAATTATCACTCCAGCTATCATTAAAAAAAACGCCATCTTCAATTGAACCGGAAGGATTAACAAGAAAATAAAATGCTGTCTTCTTATCATTATAAGAATCAACAGCAAGAGCAAACCAATCCGAGTCGTCAAAGTTGTCTCTTCTTGCAAGCCTGGTTATAATAGAATCGGGATGAGAATCATACAGCTTTGCCGCACAATAAAGGAAGTTATCATCGTAAGCTACCCACACCTTTGTTCTCTCGGAGGATTTTTCTCCTTCCTTTGGATCTTTCTGTGTAAAATCATCAACGGCAGGATTTAACCAGACGTCTTCAGTCAACTTACCGTCAAGCTGCACCTCCTGGTTAAGACGATAAGCATGTACTGTTTTGTTGGTTTTATTAGAGGCGGTTAGTACATTACTAAAAATTAAAAACAAAACCGGGCAAAGAAACAAAAATGTAACTTTTCTCATACGCAGAATCTTTCTTTTTAAAAGTTAGACGCAGCCAGTTATAAAAATGTTATCGCGGAATTAAAAATTAATTTACTGCATAAAATCTTTTATGTGTCCCCCTGTTTTTAATCATAAGTTCTGCTAGTTGAGTAAGTTTACCACGCACCCGCACAAGAACCAACTCCTCATCATCAGAATTTATTACAAACAGCTCCCGTATAGCTTCATCATCAGCAAGGTTAACAAATACCATTGTACATTCATTGTTGTTTTTGCTTTTTACCAAATCAGACCATCCATTTTCCCGGAAATACTTTGTAATGTTTTTTAATGAACCGGTTCCGCCATCTTCGCTTTTTTCTAAATTATAAACTCCAATCTGTACATTTGAAATTTTACTCAGCATTAATTCAAAATCAAAAGTCTTATCGGAAATGCTCGCAAGTTTCTGAACAAGGTAAACTTCAAAGTTGCTTACCGAGTATTCAAACTCCCTGTCAACATCTTCTGCCTGCAAAAAGTTAAAAACTCCGTTCCTAACTTTTTTAAAATCACTATCAACGCCAAAACATCCCGCAGCAGAAAAAACAAAGAGTAAAAAGAAAAAAGGTAAAAGTGCTTTTAACTTTTTCATTTTTGCTCCTGTTACTTTTTATCTTTTTTCTTGATGTAATCCAGTTCCGGAATATCAAATCTTTCTCCAAGCTTGCTAATTGCTTCAAGGTTAATCTCCCCAACTACATTTACAAATACGGCTTCATTGCCGTCAAGAGTAAGCACGGTTAGCCCGGAGAATCCCTCGCTTGCCGGTTTTAAGTACACGTTTACAGTCTCAGACTTTTCCTTAACGCGAACAATTCTTTCCCATTTCTCGGCATTAAGTCTTTGTGTAATCTTTTTAATTTTATCTTCAAAACCGGAGGCTTTTTCCTTTTCAACTCCAAAGGAATATACTTTAACAAGTTTAATTCCGCTTAAGAGCCTTGCTAATTCGGGGTCTTTCTCTTTAGACATTTTAGCAGCAAGACTCAGCAACGGGGCTTCTACGTTTACCTCGGTAAAGTTATCTTCGTTGTAAAGTCCTTCAAAGCTTCCAAAATCAACATAGCCGGGAAGTTTTTGTACTTCATCCTGGGCAAGTAAAATTCCCGTTAAGAGAATTACGCCTAAAAAGATTTTAATTGTTTTCATTTTTTCCTCCTGGTTCAAAAAGATCATTTATAACTGTTATACTTTTTCCCAATGGTTTGGCAATATGTTTAGTAATTACTTCATCATTCAGTTTTGACTGGGTGTTATTCAGAATTTTACCTACCAAGGCTAATGCCTGCTGTGCCTGCCTGCTTGCGTGTTTTATTTCTTCCGATGAATATTGTTGCCTTCCGGCTTCCTTCTTGTCTCTTAACAAAAATACTCCTACAGTAAAGCACATTATTATTAGAAAGCTGGCTGCAACGGTTCTGAAATTGATTCTTGCAAAAATTGTAGCAACATCCAAAATAAAAGACGGGGCAGTAAAACCATATTTACCTATTTTTGTTTCCACTTTGTTAATTACCTCATCCGGGCAATCAATAACCGGAAGTTTATGAATTGCCGAAGAAGCGGATTTATACTCGTTATAGAGAGAACTACATTCCCCGCAGCTTTGTATATGAAAGCGAACTTTTATCTTTCCCCAAAAATTACCATCGCCAAAAGCTGCGTTAATTATTAACGGCTCAAGCTTTTTGCATTTCTCATTCATATTAAACCTCTTCTGCCTTTAGTTGTTTAAGCAGATTCTGCCTTGCCCTTAGCAGGTAAACTTTTAATGTATTAACCGGCAGTTTCAGAATTTCACTAATCTCTTTATACTTAAAGCCATGAATTTCATATAAAAGCAATGCATGCTTCTGAACATCAGGAAGTTTCTCAATTGCGTCAAGAAGAGCTTTTTTTTCAATCTTTTTTTCGGTTATTGTGTCCGGCCTGTTTGCTTCATCCGCCATAGTAATTTCTTCCTCATCATCATAATTAAAAACTGCCTGCCTTTGATAAACAAGGCTGCGTTTTCTTAACATATCAAGACATTTATTATGTGTTGTGGTCATTATCCATTTTTTCACCGAGAAGGCATTAACACCGTCTATGTTTTTCCAGATAGCAACAAGGACTTCCTGGGTAACATCGTCTGCATCCATTTTGTCTCTAAGCAGGTAATATGAATAACTGTAAATCTTATTCTTGAACTGCTGAAGAATTATTTTATATTTTATTGCTTCTGTCATAAACTGATTTAAAGACGAACGGAGAATTGGAATTGTTACACCTAAAAATAAAATTTTATAATTAATGTCTTGAAGATTTTTTTTACAATATTATTTATTTTAGACATAGCAACTGTCCGGCTTCTGTTATAGTAAAGCCGAAAAATATTTAGATGACTTAATGGAAAACTTAAAAAAAGAACTGGAAATAATTTTCAGGGAATCATCCAAACCCGAGGAATTGTTTGACGCATTCAAAAGGGCGATAGACAATAAGGTTGAAGATCTTTCAGTTTATAAAATTCTGCTTGGCAATATTGCACTTAATATTGATGAGCTGAAAATGTATACAGAAAAAATCTGTGATGTCTTTCCAAATATCTCGTCAGAAATTCTCCATTGGTCCGGCAGTATAATTGAAAGTGATCCTTCCAACTATAACCTTGAAACGGCATTTGAGTATTATAAACATTCAATTGAGATTAATTCCGATAATCTGCCTGTTTACCAATCTTTGTTCAATCTTTATAATCCTGATATTGATTACCCGCCATTATCATCAATTGAAAAAATAATAGATAAAAACCTTGAACGTGTTGTTCAGAAAAGTAAGTACTGCAGAACAGTCGCTTCATTTTACAATAAACTGGACAATCCATTGATGAAGAATAAATTCGCTTCACTTGCGGCAAAATTTTCACGCAGCGGAAAATAGTTGAATTTCTTCGGACGTGGTTAATTCATTTTAAAATTAATAATAATATCCTATTGTAAAATAGAAGTTGGTTGGACCCCACATTAACGAGCTGTAATTTAATCTTCCTTTAAATAGAAAACTTTTACCAACAGAAAAATCAGCAGGGCCAAGAGGTGTGTCAAGAGAAAATGTTAATCCCAAACCATGTCTTAAATCTTTAAAGCTAATCTGTTCTCTGAAAGCCCAGATTGAACCAAGATCGTAGCGTATACTCAGGTAGCTGTCGAAAAATATTTTTTCCGGAAGTTTGTACCTCCAGTTAGCAGAAGCAAGGAAAATTTGTCTGCCCCGGTATTCATTATCCTTTAACCCAAAGAAAGAAGCCTGCCCGCCTAAAGAGAACTGCTGGCTTAAAGGAAGAGTATGATCAGCAAACCCAAAAATTACTTTCGGATTAAGCGCAAAATACTGTGAAAAGGAAAAATAGCTGCTGTAAGAAAAATAAAATTTAGAATATCCTACGTCACCGCCTAAAAATTTCTGTGCAGTCTCGTAGGATGTTCTTACAAAAACACCATCATTGGGATAAGGATATTTGTCCAACAAATCAATTGTAGATGAAGCGGACAGGCTTATTATTTTGGCTTTGTAAGTTCCGTCATAAAAATCCTGCTTATTTTTTACTTCATCCCATTGATATTTACCTTCCAATATTACGTTTCCAAATCGTTGCACCTGTGTACCCAGCGCTAAAGAGAATCCTTTATATATTTGCCTGTACTCGCTTATTAAAGATCTTTTAAATTTTTTAGAAGATGTAGACGAATCATTCTTATATACATTAACATCATTAAACTCATAAAAAATTCTTGCTTTATAAGTAAAATAAGTATCAAAGATACGGTTCGCCTTGTGCTCTAAAGCCAGCGTGCGGTTTCGTAACCCTCCGCCAAAAATAAAGCCAAGTTCGGTGCCTGATTTAGCAAAGTTCTCATCTCTTAAATCAACACTAATCTGTGTTTGATTTTCATTGTCTATGCGCAAACCAAAGCGCGCAAGCTGCGAGGGTTTTTCATCTACAATAAAGTGAAGCGCTTTGCCTCCTTCATCATCGGTGATTATTAACGTAATATCATTAAACAGATTAATACTGCGTAAATTTCTTAGACCTCTTTCAACTTTATCGTATTGAAAAAATTCTCCTCTTTCAAAAGGCAGCTCTCTTCTTATAACCCAGTAAGCTGTTTTCTTATTCTGTTCTATTTCAATTCTTGTAATTCTTCCTTCGGAAAAAGTAATATCCAAAACTCCCGTATCTTTATTAAACGCTATCTTAGAGACTTCTGCAAGAGAGTATCCGTTCTTCCTGTAAAGAGTTAAAACGCTAGTAAGCTTATCAAATATCTTTAAAGGATTATATGGATTGTGAATTATAGTTATCAGAATTGAATCTACGGTTGATTTTGGAATAAGAGTTATTCCAGAAATATTAACCTGTGATACTTTTATGTTTTCTATTTTATTAAACTTTACGGTCGTAAATTCTTTTTCGGGAATAACAGAAACATAAATGCTGTCATAATTGCCCGATTGGTAAACCGAAACAATATCCTCCATAATCTCATAGTTACTTACGGAATCTTTTTTAGAATATTTTAAAAGTAACGGTCTTTCAATGTCCGAACAGTTTTCGTCATAAATAATATTCTTTATAAAATATTCCTTTGCACCTATTTTACTTCTGAACATGCGTTGAATCTTCTTTTCTATCGTATCTATTTTGGAAACCGTTGCGTTATAACCTGCAAGCATAACAGAATCAAGATTAGTAAAGTCGTCATTCTTTTTTCTTCCGAGATCGGGTTCAATAACTACATCAGCATACTGAAGCTGTTGAGAGCTTAAAAGTTTCATGGGTATGCTTACAATCTGGTCTGCAACATTCCATGGGTATGCAAGTTCTCTTGCCGTATTGAGCGGGCTTGTGGTATTGGATGCTATAATTAAATCTGTACCTAAATCCTTTGCAACTTTAACGGGGATATTTGCTACAAGTCCCCCGTCTGCAAGTAAAAGAGTATCTAATTTAATAGGAGCAATTAGTAAAGAAATACTGGAGCTTGCCCTCATTGCCTGGCTTAAAGATCCTTTGCTAAGAGAAACGGCTGTACCGGAAATCAGATCTGTACATACTGCTCTGAAGTCATATTTCAATTCACTAAAATTATTCTCTGCATGGATTGGGGCATTAAGAGTAATTAAGTTAAGATAGTTTGAAAGGACTTCACCGGAATTTACTGAAGTGGGCAAAACAAAATTTAGGTTTTCTAATCTTAATGCAAAAAGAGCACGGTCTTCGGTAATCTTTTGTTCAATAAAAAGATCTCTCCTGTTTCCTTCACTTTTGGCAGTAAGAAAATCATTCCATGGTATAACAGTAACAAGAGAATCAAGAACATTGAGGCTGTAACCGGAAGCGTAAAAGCCGCCAACTATGCTGCCCATGCTTGTGCCAACTATCCGGCTTACAGGAATTCCTCTTTCTTCAAGAGCCTTCAGGCTTCCTATCTGAGCAAGTCCACGGGCGCCTCCTCCGCTTAAAACAAGTGTTACTTCAGGAATCGCTTTAACCGTTTTTTGGGTTAATCCAAAAGGAAGCTTTTTTTCCTTGTACTCTACGGAGATAGTCCTGCTTTGAGAAAAAACAGAACCGGCAAATAAAAGCAGCAAAGAAATTATATAACTTATTTTCTGCATCAACCTCTCTGCAGATAATCCATCTAACAGAAATCTATTTTTTCTTTCTGGCGGCAGCTTGTTGCTGAGACTGTTTTTCGGCTGCATCCATCATTCTTGCCATAAAACCGCCGGACTTTTTAGGATTTTTAACCGGCACCAATTCAACATTTGCATGTGAATGATTAACATAATACTGCTGTACAATAGAGAAAAGATTGAACATAAAATAATAAAGATTCAGTCCTGATGGAAAACCCATAAACATAAGCGTAAACATAACCGGCATAAGGTAAACAAGCATTTTTTGCGACGGGTCTTTAACGGACATCTTCTGTTGAATGAACATTGTTATGCCCAGCAATAAAGGCAGGGCGCTTATCTGGTTAATACCAAAGATTGGTATTCTGAACGGCAGAGTAAATATTACATCTGGCGCAGATAGATTATTGATCCACCATACAAAATTTGCCTGTCGTAATTCTATTGCAACATTAAACAATCCCCACAATGCTACAAGTATTGGCATTTGCAATAATAACGGCAAACACCCACCGGCGGGGTTTATTCCATAAGTGGAATAAAGCTTCATAGTTTCCTTATTCATCTTCTGCGGGTCATCTTTAAACTTCTCTTTCAGCTCTGTAATTTTTGGCTGAAGCATCTGCATCTTCTTCATTGATTTCATCTGGCTGCGTGTTAACGGGTGAAGCGCAACTTTTATAATCAATGAAAAAACAATAATTACCAATCCCCAGTTAGGAATAAACAAATGTAAAAACTTAAACAACGGCAGCAGTATATATTCTGAAATAGGCCTTATTATAAACTTTAATCCGAAGAAGCTGCCGAAATCAACAATGGATTCAAAATTCTTTCCATATTTTTTCAGAATATCATATTCGACCGGACCTATATAAAGTAAAAAAGAATTCTTTTGATAACTTTGGTTATTGAACGGTACTTTAAGGCTTGCGTTATAAATTTCTCTTAACCCGTCACCTATTTGTTTCTGTCGTCCTTCAATATAAGCACCGCCCTCATCGACTGGTTTTTGCGGAGCTATAAGTACAGCAAAATATTTATTCCTTATGCCTAACCAATCAACTTTACCATTAAATTCTTTATTAATTTTTTCGTTAGCAGAGGCTTTCACAATAGCCTGTTCACCACCCGAGAAAGCACTTGCATTAGAGTAGTTTGCCTCGTCAACAGAATTTCTTTCAACGAAATTAATTCCATTCGCCCAAATTACATCGTACCTGTAATTGCTGATATACTTATCCATATTAACCATTTCAACATCACACTTCAAAGCATAATCATTTCCTTTAATGATGTAATTCTTTTTTATATAGCTGTCGTTTCCAATCTGCAAACTAAAGCTTATTAAAAGAGAATCCTTTTCTTCAAGTTTATAATATGGCTTTATCGTTTCCACCTTGAATTCTGCGTGCGAAGTGTTTACCAGCTTTCCATCTTTTGTTATAAACATTAAATTGAAGTCACCGGAATCAGCAGGATTTATTAGTTGAACATGGTTTTTATAAAAATTATCTTTTTCGCCATTGGCATACCATGTTTTATAGTTTTTAAGAAACAATCTTTTAATTTTAGCGCCAACCGAATTGAGTTCAAATTTAACAAGACTATTTTCTATGGTAATAATTTTTTCCTTAGCATCAGCAGGGTGAAATACTTTGCCAAAAGAAGAAGTATCTTGTTGTGTTTCGGTTTTAGCGACAACTTGTTTTTCTTTCTTTGTTGTATCAGGGGGTTGTTGTTTTACAAGAGTTGAATCTGTGCTTTGTTTAACTGGTTGTGGTTCGGGATTATTCAAAAACAACCATAAGATCAAAATAAATCCAATTAAAACGAAAGCTATTGTGGTTTGTTTATCCATTTTATTTCCTGATTAAATTAGCGGATCGTATCCGCCTTTATTGAAAGGATTGCATCTTAAAATTCTCCATACCGATTTTCCCAAGCCTATAATAACTCCATACTTTTGAAAAGCCTGAATACTGTATTCTGAACACGTTGGATAAAACCGGCAGGAAGGGGGAAACAATGGAGAAATTATTTTTTGATAAAGCTTTATTAATAAAATAAAAACTCTTCGCATTTTATATCTCAGCAATAACCTTTCTTAAAACGTCTTCAACTAAATATCTAATATCTTTCAACTTTATTTTTGGGTACCCGTTTTTATTAAATCCTATAGGATTTATAATAAAATAAAGTGAGCATTTTTTTTCTGAACATGTTAAGACCAATTCCTTTTTACTAAGACGGTAGGATTCTTTTATAAGTCGTCTTAACCTGTTTCTCCAGACAGCGTTTCCGTTTTTTTTATTTATCGTAACAGCAATTTTGATTTCAGTGGTGTCGGTTTCTTTTATAAGGAAGTAATAAACCTTTAGCTTTTTGTTGAGAGAAAGTATTGCCTTGCCCTCTTTAAAAACTTTCCTGAATTCAGAAAGTTTTTTAATTCTTTCCTTAGCAGAAAGACCGAGATTTTTCAAAATTCCTACTTCTCATCGCTAACGGTTAATTTTTTTCTTCCTTTAGCTCTGCGGCTGGCTAAAACTTTTCTACCGTTTTTAGTGCTCATGCGTTCTCTAAAACCATGTTTATTTATTCTTTTTTTTCTGCTTGGCTGAAATGTTCTTTTCATTGTTAATACCTTTTAATTCTAAAGGTTCAAAAAATACGCATAAGATCATAAAATTACAAGGTTTAATGCTGTCTCAAAAGCAGCTTTTATTTACCAAACTCTCTTCCAAAAAAATCTATAGTTTTTCTAATTCCGTCCAACAAAGCAACTTTTGGAGAAAAATCCAGATCTTTTCTGGTTAATTCAATATCTGCTAAGCTATGCTTTATGTCCCCCGCTCTTTCCGGTTTAAAAATTATTTCGCTCTTACTATCTGTTTCTTTAACTATTAGTCTGGCTAAATCTAAAATTGAAATAGAGCTCCCGTTTGCAACATTATATACATCAAAAACTTTTTCATTCTCGGCAGCTTGTACATTGGCCATAACTACATCTTTCACATAGATAAAATCCCTTGTCTGGTTACCATCGCCATAAATTGTTATATCTTCATTTTTAATTGCTTTACTAATAAAAATTGGAAGAGCCGCGGCATATTGACTTTTTGGGTCTTGTCTTGGACCAAAGACATTAAAGTATCTCAATGAAACAGAATTTACTCCAAATGACTGGTGATAAAATTGACAATAATATTCACCATCCAATTTAGTTATGCCATAAGGAGTTTTTGGTTCCGGTTTCATAGATGTCTTTTTAGGTAATTCCGGATTATCCCCATAAACAGCTGCAGAGCTGCTATGAACAATCTTTCTAATATTATATTTTTTTGATGCTTCCAACAGGTTAATCAGCCCAAGAACATTTATTTCATTACATTCACCTGGATTATCTACTGATTCTGGAACAGATACCAAGGCTGCAAAATTAAAAACATAATCAGCTTTTTCAAGAACGTCAAAAACAAGATTTTTATTAGTGATACTATCTTTAATAAATTCAACGTTTTTATGTTTAGGAATATTTGCCAGGTACCCCGTCCTCAAATTATCAATTATTGTAACATTAGCTTCTCGCTCTAACCAGTATTCAGCTAAATGCGATCCTATAAAACCTGCACCGCCAGTTATTACAATCTTCATTAGACTCCATAAAAGTTTCTTGTTAAAATAAACATAATTCATAAATTAGTTTTCAAAAAACGTGCATTGAATAAAATTTAATTTGCTCTCATAGCAAAATGTTTCTATTTTTTCACTAGGTTATACGGCCAAAACGTTGTTTATATTTTGTGGATAAGTTATTAATGTGGAACGGTTTCACAAACTTCATACTTCGTTAAATCTGCTCTTTTTATAACTACGGTTGGTTAATAATAAAAAGTAAATCCACTTAACTGGTTAAAAAACAATAAATTATGCCGCCGTTTTAATTGTTGATAATTTGTTGATCAAAAAAGAATGAGCGAAACTTTTTTGGGAATAAAAATTCTGTTTGTAATTTTTAAAATTTTTAATTGTTGATAACTATGGAAAACCAGATTTTAGTAGAAAATTATTCGGTTCTTTCTGATCCCAAACTTGTCTGGAAAGAATGCCTTAAAATAATTAAAGATAATGTTCCTTTTATAACTTACAACACATGGTTTCTTCCCATTAAACCAGTTACTTTAGAAAATTCTACTTTTCGTTTAGAGGTACCAAATACTTTTTTTATTGAGTGGATTGACGAGCATTATAATACACTAATAAACAAAACTATTAAACAGGTTCTCGGTTACGATGCAAAACTTAATTATATAGTTACAGAAGATAATTCTAGTCCTGATCCTTCCGCTACTTCACAATTAGTTACCGGTTCCGAAATTAAACCGGCTCAAAAAGAAGACGTGTTATTCGAATCATATCTAAACCAAAGATATACTTTCGAAAATTTCATTAAGGGAGAAGGTAACCAGTTAGCTCGTGCAGCGGCTGTAGCTATAGCAGATAATCCCGGAGAAACATCCTTTAATCCTTTCTTTATTTACGGAGGAGTTGGACTTGGAAAGACTCATTTAGTTCAAGCCATTGGAAACAGAATTAACAAGACTTTACAAAATAAAAAAATTATTTATTTATCTGCAGATACTTTTACTGTTGAGTACATAGAGGCTATTCAATCAAATACTGTAAATGATTTTTCCAATTTCTATAAAAGTATGGATGTTTTAATTATAGATGATATTCAATTCTTAATTGGAAAAGAAAAAACACAGGATTTATTCTTTCAGGTGTTTAATACACTCCATCAGGCCGGTAAACAAATAATACTTACAAGCGATAAACCACCAAAAGATCTTAAAGGCCTGAACGAAAGATTGATATCGAGGTTTCAGTGGGGATTAACAGCTGATATACAACCACCAGATTATGAAACCAGAATTGCGATTCTAAAAAAGAAAAGTGAAAACTATGGTATATCACTACCGCCGGAAATTGTTGAATACATCTCCACAAACATTACTTCAAACATAAGGGAGCTGGAAGGTTGCCTTATAAAACTTTTAGCCAATTCATCTCTAAACTCAAAAGAGATTAACCTTGAACTCGCTAAAAAAACAGTGAAAGAAATTGCAACAGATAGAAAGGTGGTTATATCCATAGAATATATAACAAAAACTGTCTGTGAGTTCTTCAATATTGATGAGAATAAAATCCGGGACAAAAACAGAAAAAAAGAAATTGCTCTTGCAAGACAGATTGCTATGTATCTTTCAAAATCACTAACCAAGTCATCATTAAAAACTATTGGTTTGCACTTTGGCGGAAGAGACCATTCAACTGTAATTCATGCGTTTAACAGCATTAGTGAAATGATTGAAACAGATTCTTCGCTAAGAGAAACCGTATCGTCAATTAAAAATAAAATTGAGATGAGTGTTGGTTAGCCTGTGGATAACTTGTAAAACATATGTGTGCAATTTGTGTTTTATTTTTACTTATCAACATTATATTTATAACTGATCTTTTTCTTTCATTTTATTAACATCCTTTGCTTGCTGAATCATTCGTTTTAACACTTATTTATCGGCTTCCTGATATTATCCACATATAG
>QZKB01000142.1 GCA_003599415.1 Ignavibacteriales bacterium
TCTTCTATATATTTTTTGTCTTTATATTTTACCTGGAAGCTGTTTGCCTCCGAACATCGTGCTGCTTCTTCCACTTCCGGAAAGCTTTCCTTAATTGTTGGTGCTGCTCCCATAGGAGCGGTGGCAAATAATTCAAGTCTTGCGTTAGTCTTTCTTGAATTTGCTACACGGTAAATTCTATCGGCATCTTTGTGGTAGTTGTCATAACTTAATTCAAATTGTACATATAAAAGAATAAAAAGACAGGAAGCTATTCCGATTGACAATCCAAGGATATTTATAAGCGAATAACCTCTATATCTTTTAATATTCCGAAGAGCTATAAGTAAATAATTCTTAAACATAACAACTCCATTTATTTAATCAAGTGCCCGCTTTCGGTAAAATCTATACATGAAACTTCTCTTTATAATTCTCTGTAACAATATGTCCATCAAACAAATGAATTATTCTGTTGCCATACTCCGCATAAGCAGGTGAGTGTGTAACCATTATTATTGTTGTACCTCCTTCGTTAAGCTTTGTAAGCATGTTCATTACTTCATCACCATGTGTGGAGTCGAGGTTACCTGTTGGTTCGTCTGCAAGAATTATTTTGGGACTGCTTACAATTGCGCGTGCTACTGCAACTCTTTGCTGCTGCCCGCCGGAAAGCTGCTGTGGAAAGTGGTTCTTACGGTGCATAATTTCCATACGCTCAAGTTTTTCAATTACTCTTTTCTTCCTTTCCGATGCGGAATATTTCAAATACAGAAGCGGTAATTCGACGTTTTCATAAACCGTAAGCTCATCAATTAAATTAAAACTCTGGAATACAAATCCAATATTTTCTTTTCTGAGATGCGCACGCTGTCTTTCAGTAAATTTTGACACTTCTTTATCAAGGAAATAATATTCTCCACCACTTGGATTATCAAGCAAGCCGAGTAAGTTTAGCAATGTTGATTTACCGCAGCCGGATGGTCCCATTATGGAAATAAACTCACCTTGTTCAATTTCAATGTTTACATTGTCCAAAGCTGTTGTTTCAACTTCTTCTGTTCTGTAAATCTTTTTCAGGTTGTTTGTGCGAATCATTTTTTTCTCCAATTTAACTTAAACTAATTTTTACGTTTTGATCCTTGATGCTGGATTCCAGATGCTTGATAGAATTTTGTATCATATAGGTTCAGCCCTTCCCTTGGGGAAGGGTAAGGGATGGGCTTATTCATACTTTAAACTCTCTACAGGATTAGCAGTTGCAGCCCCACCTAAATCCTCCCCAAAGGGGAGGACTTTCACTCTTAAAACTATATGAGAGCGTGATTTATTCATACTTTAAACTCTCCACGGGATTAGCCATTGCTGCTTTTATTGCCTGGTAGCTAACTGTTGTTAATGCAATAATCAGAGCGAGCAAAGCGGAGATTATAAAAATGGTCCAGCTTAATTCAATCCTGTAGGAAAAATCCTGCAGCCAGTTGTTCATTACCAAATATGCTACCGGCCAGGCTATTATGTTTGCAAGCAATACCCATTTTGTAAATTCTTTGGAAAGAAGAATTACAATTTCAAATATTGAAGCGCCAAGTACTTTGCGTATTCCTATTTCCTTTATTCTTTTTTCTGTCACGAATGCTGCAAGTCCGAACAAACCAAGACAAGCTATAAAAATTGCCAGTGAAGAGAACACGGTCGTAACAGTTTCAATTCTGATTTCATCTTCGTACATGTTTGCAAGGTTTTCGTTTAGAACTGTACAAAAGAAATTTTTGCCGCCGAGAAAATCTTCCCATGTTTCCCTGATTGAACTTATTGCTCCGCTGTAATTCTCAGTTCGAATACGTATAGTAAGAATGCTTGTTGCCTGCTTTACGGGACCTATGTGGAAAATCAATGGTCTTATATTCTGGTGAAGCGATTCGTAATTAAAATCCTTTACAACGCCAATAATTCTATAAGGTATACTTCCCCTGGTATTAGTGTTAACATTAAAAATTGTTTTGCCAACAGGATTATCTAAATTAAATAACTTAGCGGCTGTTTCATTCAACACAACTGTATTAGTATCAGTTGAATACTCTTTAGAAAAGAATCTTCCGCTTAAAATCTGAACCTGGTATGTTTTGGCAAAATCATAATCAACGTCCAAGAACTGACTTGCTTTGAATTCTGATTCGGGGGCGCCTTCAATTCTGAATGTGCTGCCAGGGATTCCTGTTTGAAACATCAAAGAAGAATTTGTAGATGACAGTACATTAGGATTGCCGGAAATTATTTGTCTGAATGTTTCAACACGGCTTCCTAAACTTGATGCGTTGTTAATAACTATTAACCTGTCCTTCTTAAAACCGAGATCCTTATTAAGAATATATTGCAACTGACTTTTTACAATCAAAGTTCCGATTATTAATGTAATTGAAATGGCAAACTGAATTATTACAAGAGAGCTTCTTAATCCGCTTTTACTTCCTGCTGTTTTTGTTTTAAGAATATGAGACGGCTGAAAAGACGAAAGATAAAATGCCGGGTAACTGCCGGCTATTAATCCTATAACTAATGTAAAAAGGATTAACAATGGAATTGTATAAAGATTGGTAAAAAGCTCAAGCGATAATTCTCTTCCGACAAACTCATTAAACAACGGAAGAATAAATTGCAGAATGATATATGCTGCAATAACCGAAAGCAAACAGGTAAATGTGGATTCGGTTATAAACTGCCGGATTAATTTTGACCTGTCCGAACCCAGAGTTTTTCTTATTCCAACTTCTTTCGCACGGCCTTCTGATTTTGCGGTCGCAAGATTCATAAAGTTGAAAATGGCTATCAGCAGAATAAATACTCCGATGGCAAGAAAGATATAAGAATAATATATGTTACTGTTTCTAACGTCACCCCACTCAGTGTTCAATTCAATATTATACCTGGATTGAGAATACAAATAGATTGACGTAAGCGGCTGTAAAAAATATCCGTACCTGTTTCCGTTTGTCAGGAACTCCTTAAGATTGATTCCCATAATTGCTGCAGCCTGCGGCCCAACCTTTTCGTTAACAAGCCGCTCCAGTTTCTTCTCAAATTCCTGCTGATTAATTTTCCGGTTAAACAAAATATACGTGGTAACTTCCGCGTTTATCCAGTTATAGCTTCTGCTTTCCGGGTAAGTTGACATTGATACTAAATAATTACAGGAGAAGTGAGATTTCCGGGGGAAGTCTTTCATTACGCCTGTAATATTATAAGTTATTGTATCATCAATTATGAATTGCTTTCCCACCGGATTTTCGTTGGCGAAATATTTCTTTGCTGCTCTTTCTGTTATTACGATTGAATTGGGTTGTACTAAAGCTGTTTTGGGATTTCCGATGAGGAACGGCAAAGTGAATATTTCAAAGTAAGTTGAATCGACCGCATAAACATCTCCTTGTCTGAAAAGCTTTTCTTTATATCTGAAATTATGCTGACCGAAATATGCTATCCTTGTATAACTTGCTACTTCGGGATATTCATTCTTAAGAGTTTCTCCCAAAGGGAAAGCTGTTTTGGAAGTGTTTGATGCATTGCCATTAATATCTGAGCTTATATAAACTCTGTAAATGTAATCGGCTTTCTCATTGAATCTGTCGTAATTCATTTCATCAAGAACAAAAAGAAGCAGGGCTATAAAGCAGGTAATTCCAACAGCAAGACCAATTATATTAATTGCAGAATAGGTCTTATGCTTTATTAGATTTCTTAATATGATTTTCAAAAAGTTATTGATCATATTTTCTCCGGTGGGCAATTCAATGAAATAGTCGATGATTTTAGACGACTGAATCTTTCTTTTATAAAATTGTGGCAGAAGATAACAACCAGAACTGTGCAGGAGAAAACAGCAAGGGAAATAATAGTATTCAAATTAATTTCTATATTAAGAACATCAGCGTTTTTCTCGCAGCTTATTCCAAATGTGTTGGTAGTAAGTGAAATCAAGTTAAATCCATATTTGAAAATATCACTCATCAATAATTCCGTTACTGCAATACCAGTTTATCATAATCGTTATAGTTATCGTAGGAAGAAGTAATTACTTTTTCTCCGGGTCTCAATCCTTCAAGAACTTCATAATACTGCGGGTTTTGTCTGCCAATCTTAATTGGTCTTCTAACTGCAAAGCCGCCGGATTTATCAACTACAAAAATCCACTGCCCGCCGGTCGTCTGGTAAAATCCTCCGGCATCAACTAAGAGAGCATCGCTTAATCCGCCTAACTCTAATTTTATATGAAATGTTTGTCCGCGTCTTATTCCTTTTGGCGCTTCACCAATAAAGTGCATATCAGCCTGGAATCGTCCGTTTGTTACCTGCACGAACACGCGTTTAATTTCAAGTTTATAAGTTTTATCGTCAAAAGTACATTCGCCAACCTGACCTTCACGTACACGGGCAATGTAATGTTCATCAATATCCACGCGCACTTTGTAAGCCTCGGTGTTATCTATCTGCCCAATGTTTTGTCCGCCTGCAATAGATTTTCCAATTTCTGCATTTAAAGCTGTAAGCTGACCGTTTATTGGAGCGCGCACAAGTAAGTTGGAAAACTGGTCCTCAATTAATTTCATGTTCTTTTGAAATTGTTTTAAAGTGGTTTCAAGCTGTTTAATCTGCTCATCACGCGATAAGGAATCCAGCTTAAAAGACTGAATAGAAAGGTCACGGCTTTTAAGTAAGTAATCATATTGATCCCTGCTGTTCTCAAATTCAATTTTGGAAATAAGACTCTTCTCATATAATTGCTTGTTTGTTTCATAAACTCTTTGCTGGTTTTTAATCTGGTTGTTCAGATTCAGAATTTGTGTCTGAAGATTTAATTTGTTTTGTTCTAATGTAAGCCGGTAAGATCTAAGGTTGTTTTCCTGCTGAACAACCTGTGTTTGGTTATAAATTGTTTGCAGGGTAAGATTGACGTTTTCAAGTTTGATTATTGGGTCGCCGGCTTTCAGGATTGCTCCTTCCTCAACGAATTTCTGAATAACTCTTCCGCCTTCAACTACATCAAGAAAGAAAGTCTCTATAGGCATTACTTCCCCTGTTACAGGAATGTAATCATGAAAAGAACCTCGCTGAACAGTTGAAATGGTAATTCGTTCTCTCTCAACGTTAAGTTTACTGCTTTGGTCGCTGAGCAGAAAAACATATAAAATAAAAAACACGAATAAGACGGCTGCGGATATAGCTGCAATTTTTTTAGGAGTAAATCTTTTTTTCTCTATTTGTTTATCCATTTTTACCCGAAAAGAAATTAAGAATCATTTTTTATTGATCCATAAAGCCCAATAATCGTACCGAAGAGTGTTTTTATTTTCTATTAGAAAAAAGGGATTTTGAAGAAGCTTTAAGCAATAATTGTCCGGTTGCGTGCACCGGTGTCCGCATTCGTACATCTAAGAATAAAAAATGTTATTTTACCGGCAGTATTTTGCAGGAATAAAATTTGGAATTATTTAACCTAAAAAATGTCAAACGGTTTAAAACGTGAATCCAAAAGAAACTAAAATATTGTTTGTTGATGATAATGAGGATATTCTTCTTGCAGCGAAGCTTTTGCTAAAACCTCATTGCGGTACAATCAACCTGGAAAAGAATCCCAATAATCTTTACGAGCTGCTGAAGAATGAATCTTACGATGTAATTTTTCTTGATATGAATTATTCCAAGGATATAACAAGCGGCCACGAAGGTTTTTTCTGGCTGAGTGAAATTTTGAAAATGGATCCGACTGCGGTTGTAATTTTAGTAACTGCTTTTGGTGATGTTGAAAAAGCGGTTAAGGCTATTAAAGAAGGAGCAACGGATTTTGTACTTAAACCCTGGCAAAACGAAAAATTCCTTGCGACATTTTTTTCTGCGCTTAGGTTAAGAGAATCCAGGTTAGAACTTGAAAACCTTAGGATGCAGCACAATCAGTTAAATAAAGATATTGATAAGAATTTCTTCGATATGATAGGAACTTCTCCTTCTATTCAAAAAGTTTTTAATACAATTGCCAAAGTAGCAGAAACAGACGCTAATGTTTTAATTCTTGGTGAGAATGGAACAGGAAAAGAGCTTGCCGCAAGAGCATTGCATCGTCAATCCTTAAGAAAAGACAAAGCGTTTATAAGCGTAGATATGGGCTCGCTTAGCAATACACTTTTTGAAAGCGAATTGTTTGGTCATGTAAAAGGCTCTTTCACAAATGCTATTGAAGATAAACCCGGCCGGTTTGAAATTGCTTCCGGCGGTACTTTGTTCCTTGATGAAATTGGAAACATCCCAATTGAACTTCAGGCTAAACTGCTTGCGGTGCTGCAAAACCGTCAGGTGACAAGAGTTGGGTCTAATAAACCAAAGCAAATTGATATAAGATTGATCTGCGCTACCAATATGCCCATTTATCAAATGGTGGAAGATAAAAAGTTCAGACAGGATTTGCTTTACAGGATAAACACAGTTGAAATTCATTTGCCGCCGTTAAGAGAAAGGAAAGAAGACATTCCTTTGCTTGCCGAACATTTCCTTTCGGTGTTCAGGAAAAAATATTCCAAGCCGGAACTTCTTTTTCACGAGACAACATTAAGAATGTTTGAGAACTGTCCATGGTTTGGAAACATAAGAGAGCTTCAGCATTCAATTGAAAGAGCAGTAATTATGTGCGAGGGTGAAATTCTTCTTCCATCTGAATTTTTCCTGCAATCTTCTTCTAAAAATATTTCTGAGGCTGAGTCTTCAAAGCTTGATGAGGTTGAACGCCAGACAATTAAAAAAGTGCTTGCAAAAAATAACGGGAACATTTCCCAGGCAGCTAAAGAGCTGGGATTAACGAGAGCTTCTCTTTACAGAAGAATGGAGAAGTATGGTTTTTAAAAGCTTTAGAGTAATTGTTATAACTAAAGTGACTCTGCTTTGTCTTACAATTATTGCCGGCTTTGTAGCTTACAAGATATTTCCTCTGGTTGCCGTCTTATTTGTGGTGTTGTTAATCTACCAGGTCAATTTACTAATTCGGTTCATTGAAGTATCCAACAGAGATTTAAAGCGCTTTTTAGATTCTGTCCGGTATTCCGATTTTTCACAAAGCTTTACCGGGGAATCGCTTGGACCTACTTTTACCGGTTTGCGCGACTCATTTTCTGAAGTTATAAGTGAATTCCATAAACAGAGAAAAGAAAAAGAAGAGCAGTATCAATATCTTCAGACTGTGCTTAAGCATATTGGGGTTGGATTCATATCTTATGATGAACAAGGGAAAATAGAAATGATTAATTCCGCAGCATTAACACTGCTTGGCAGAGACAATTTAATCTGGATAAACCAGTTAAATTCTGTTCATCCTCAATTTGAATTCATTCTTACAAATTTAGAATCAAACCGCAATTTTCTTCTTGAGATAGATGAAAAAAGCGTTATTAAACAATTATCTCTTAATTCAACCGGGTTTATAACTAAAGGAAAGAAAATTAAATTAGTTACATTCCAGAATATAACAGGAGAACTTGAGCGCGAAAAAATGACAAGGGAATTTGAAATTTCACGGAATATTCAGATGAAATTAATTCCGCAGAAATTTCCTGAAATTCCCGGTTATGATATTTGTAGCTATTGTAATCCTGCCAAGGAAGTTGGTGGCGACTACTATGATTTTTCAATTCCCGGAAAAGACAAAATTGGTTTTATTATCGGAGATGTTTCCGGCAAAGGTCTTCCGGCTTCAATATATATGACACTTTGCAAAGGTGTTTTTCAATCTTATTCTGATGGAAATCCTTCGCCTAAAGAAGTCCTTACAAAGATGAACAACTCAATCCATAAAATGATTGAGAAGGGTGTTTTTATTACAATGTACTATGCGGTTCTGAATTATGAAAAGGATGAATTATTGTTTTGCCGTGCAGGTCATAACCCAATGTTCTTTTTCAATTCAAAAGCAAATCGTTTTATAAAATTTAAACCTTCCGGATTAGCAGTCGGCTTAAGTTCCCAGGAAAGGTTTTACGGTTTCCTTGATGAAGAAAAAATTAAAATGAATTCCGGAGATTATCTGATGCTTTTTACAGACGGTTTAACGGAAGCTAAAAATTCATTGGGCGAATTTTATGGAGAAGAGAGACTGGAGAATGTTTTTTTGAAAAACTCCGGAGTTGACGCTCTATCTTTAATCGAGGCAATTAAAAATGATGTTAAATTGTTTGTTCAGGAGTCGGAGCAATATGATGATATTACAATTATCGTAATAAAAAAATTAACAGGGTTGGATGAGAGATGAAAAATTTCAGAATAAGAATATTAATTCGTGTTTCATTGTTGGTTGCTGCTATTTTCTTGCTCTCTTATTTCCTCTACCGGCAAACAACATTTCTTGTTGAAGTAATTCTGCTTGCTCTTATAATTTACCAGGTTTATGCTCTAATAAAAGATTCGGAATCTGTTGTAAAAATAATGACAAGATTTTTTGACTCAATCAGATATTCCGATTTTACACAAACCTCAACCTCAAGGGGATTGGGTTCTGCCTTTGATGAATTAAACAAATCTTACAACGAAGTAATGAATGAGTTCATTAAAGCGAGGAAAGAAAAAGAAGAGAACTACCGTTATATGCAAACCATTGTTCAGCATATTGGAATAGGCCTGATCTCCTTCTTCCCGGATGGTGAAGTTAATCTTATTAATAATGCCGCAAAAAAACTCTTCAGGATTAATAGCCTTAGGAATATTACAACTCTTGAAAACATAAACAAAAAACTTGTTGATGAACTTCTTTCCATAAAAGCAGGGAGGAAATCTTTAATAAAGTTTGTTTACAATAATGATTTTTACCAGCTCATGCTTTTTGCAACAGAGTTTAAGATGAACGAGAAAATTTACAAGTTTGTTTCCATACAGAATATTATGAGCGAACTTGAAGAAAAGGAAATGGAAGCCTGGCAAAAACTTATAAGTGTTTTAACTCATGAAATTATGAATTCCATTACTCCGATTTCATCAATCTCACAAACACTAAACGGGTTGGTTAATCAAAAAGAACTTAGTGAAGAAACGCTTGATGATATTAAAATTGGCATGGAAACAATCCACAGACGAAGCGAAGGCCTGATTGAATTCGTTAACAACTACAGGTCAATCTCAAAAATTCCGGTTGCAAATTTCTCAATTGTACAGGTGGAAAATCTATTTGCCAATATTTCTATGTTGATGGAAAAGCAGCTTAAAGAAAAGGGAATTGAGTTCAGAATTTCTGTTGAACCGCAAACTCTTGAATTGACACTGGATCAGAAACTTATTGAACAGGTTCTTATTAACTTATTGCTAAATGCCATTGATGCAGTAAAAGAAAAAGACAATCCTGTTATTGAATTGAATGCAAATATGGGCGAGCGCGGCTGCCCGGTTATAAATGTTAAAGATAACGGGATTGGAATTCTTGAAGAAGTTCAGGAAAAAATATTTATTCCTTTCTTTACAACGAAAAGTAACGGTTCGGGAATTGGATTAAGTCTTGCAAAGCAAATAATGAAGCAGCACTCCGGCAACATCCGTTTTGTCTCTAATCCTGATGAGGGCACAACATTTACGTTGTATTTTAATATGTAATTCAATCAGAAAAATGACAGAATTTTATTACTTTACCGGAAGAAGCGATTTTGTTATTTTTAAACCAGTTTGAAACTAAGGAAAACACGAAATGAATATTACGCCAAATTATATAGTAGATCAAAACGGTAAACCTGTTTCTGTAATTTTACCTTATGAAGAATTCAAAGAGATGGTTGAGCAGTATGGGCTGGATTTGAATAAAGATGAAATGAAAGCCATTAAGCGGGGAACAATTGTAAGAAAGAAAGGATTGAAAGCAGTACTAAAAGAGTATGAAAAATTAGAAGACTAATAATGTTTGAAGTCAGACTTTCCAAAGCTGCTAAAAAGAATTTTAATAAGCTTAACGAGCCTTACAAGTCTAAAGTTAAAAATAGTTTAATCAAGCTTTGTAATTTTCCTGATGTTCAGGAAGTAAAAGCAATGAAAGGAAATTTTACCGGGTATTACAGATTAAGGGTTGGAGATATTAGAGTATTATTCTTTGTTGAGAAAAAGCATAATCTTATACTTGTTGATTCCATTGATTTCAGGGGATCAGTTTATAAATAGATTTGTTGGATATGTAACTTTTGAATCTGGTGTGTGACTTCTTCTACCCGGGTATTTGTTTTTTGTAGAGACGTTCCGATGGAATGTCTCAAATATTTTTTAGAGCAGCGCCGCTGCGTCTCTATACAGTAATGTTGAATTAATAACTATCCATCAGGCTTACTACTTTTATCTTGCTTTCAATGCCTTCAATCTTTTTATTGGTTTTTAATTCAATATATTTTACTGTGCCGGGCAGAAGATCAAAGTAATTATCAGAAAAGAATCCTTCATCATCTATACTTAGGTAAACATTTTTTGCCAACTTATCTGTAACCAGTTCAATTGAATAACCATTATCAGTTCCGGTGATGTTTAATTTAATGTCCGGCTTTTCAAGTGAAAGATCTTTGGGTTGTTTGAAGTATAAAAGATTTTCTGCTGCAATCTTATCCTGTGTTCTTAACTGGGCAACTAATACTAACCTGGATTCATCGAAATCTTTTGTTAGTTCACTTTTATTTATTGTTAAAACTTCTTTGCTTGAATTTGCATCAATCTTAATTTCAAATGGTTTTGAATAAACCATATTTCCGTTGAAATCATACACCTCGATGAATAATTCAAGCTCAAGGTTATCTAAATAATCATTTACCACTGTAAAATTAACAACATCATCTTTAAGAATTGGAGAAATAATTAATGGCTCGTAAGCTTTCTTTGCTATGTAATGCATTGCTTTCCAGCGCTTGTAATAATCCATGCTGCTCCAGGATGCAACAGGCCAGCAATCATCAATCTGCCAGAAGAGTGTTCCCATGCAAACAGGTCGTGCACGGCGGTGTGCTTCAATTGCCTGCTTAATTCCGTATGCCTGCAGCACCTGACCGACATAAAGAAACGAAGTGAAATCTTTTGGAGATTTGTAATACATATTTAAGTAATCTCTTATCCTCAGGTTACCAATTCCGCTTCTCTGGTGTGCAGCCATTACTTCAGATTCGATATCCCAATCCTCTGGAGTTGTATATGATTGAACAGTTTTGAATTCCGGGAAAGATTGAAATCCGTATTCACTTACAAACCTTCCGATTTTTGTCTGGAAGTTTTCAAACGGTTCTTTACCATGCCACACGCCCCAGTAATGCAAATCACCTGATTCCTGTTTTGAAGGTCTGCCAAATTCTGAGCTTGGTGAAGACGGCCAGTAAAATCTCGTACCGTCATATTCTTTAACAACGGAAGGAATAATGTTGAAGAACAACTCTTTGTACGAATTATAAATTTCTTTCTGCTGCTTTTCATTATAAGATTGTTTCCAACCCCAGTAAGCCCAGGCATCTTCCATTTCATTATTGCCGCACCACAGTGCAATTGAAGGATGACTTCTTAAACGTTTTACATTATCAATTGCTTCCTGTTTTACATTCTCGAAGAATTCATAATCACCCGGATACATACTGCATGCAAACATGAAATCATGCCAGATAAGAATTCCATACTTATCACACAGCTCATAGAAAATATCGTTCTCATAAATTCCGCCGCCCCAAACTCTAAGCATATTCATATTTGCATCAGCTGCAGACCGAACAATTTTTTCGTACTCTGCCGGAGTAACTCTGTTCAGGAAGTTATCACTTGGAATGTAATTGGCGCCTTTCATAAAAACAGGAATGCCATTCACCTTGAAATAAAAACTTCTTCCAATTGAATCTTCCTCCTGAACTACTTCAACAGTTCTTAATCCATAGCTGAGAGAAATTTCATCCGAAGATTTATTCTGAGATTTTATTGATGCAGTAAAATTGTAAAGATATTGCTCACCTATTCCGTTTGGCCACCAAAGATTTGGTTTATCAATCTGGAATGATGCTGAGATTTTATTTAATCCTTTTATGAGCTTGATTTTCTTATCGACGAAATTTTTATCTTCATCTTTAATTAAAAGTAATGCGTCACCATCGAAATTTGAATACACTTCAAGCTGAGCAATTAGATTTGCCAAATCTTTTGTTAAACCGGTTTGTACGATCTGAATGTTCTTTATTGAAAAGGCACTCCAGGCTTTCAAATAAATTGGTCTCCATATTCCTGAAGTAACGAAACGCGGACCCCAATCCCAGCCGTAATGATACGGAGCCTTTCTTGCGAACATACTGATTCTTTTATTTCCAAGTCCTCCGTTTTCACTCTGGTCATTTACTGCAGGTAAATCATAACCGAGCTTTTCAAGCTTGGGTAAATCTCTTTTAATGGGAGAATGAAAAAGAATCCTGAGCTTGTTTTCACCTTGTTTAAGAAGTGATTTACAATCAGCATTCCATTCGCGGAACATATTGTTTGCGGAAAGAAGTTTATTGTCGTTCAGGAAAACATCCGCATAAGTATCAAGTCCTTTAAATATTAGTTCAATGTTTTCTTCTTCAAGTACAATTCCTTCAGCATAAAAAGTGGTTTCATATTCCCAGTCGGCCTTGTCTATCCACTGTAAATCTTTTTCGTTCGTTCTGTAGAACGGATCGGGAATCAAAGCATTGTCTAACAAATCCGTGTGCACACAGCCGGGTACAGAAGCATTATACCATTCGGCTTTCCCCGCCTGATGGAATTTCCAGTTTTGGTTTAACTCTAATACTCTTTGTTGCGCAAAAAGATTTGAACTTGTTGCCAGATAAGTAAAACAGAATATTGCCCACAACAAATTAAACGTTTTAGTTTTCATTATGTCTCCCTGATTTTACTTAACTAAAATAAACTTTTTAGTTGAAATAAATTCTCCCGAAGTAAGCTGGTAAAAATATACGCCGCTTGAAAGGGCACTCCCGTTGAACTCAACCTCGTATTCACCTGCAGGTTTTTCTTCGTTAACAAGAGTAGCAACTTCATTGCCTAAAACATCATATACCTTTAGTCGTAAAGGCGAATTGCAATTCGCCCCTACGGGTATGGAATATTTTATTTTAGTTGTAGGGTTAAATGGATTGGGATAATTCTGTGACAGTGAAAATATTTGCTGTGTTACATCGGTTGAATTATCAATGCCGGTAGTAACTCTTAATCCATAGGATTCAATTTCTTTTATTGAGAAGCCATACGATGTAGCTCGTTTATCTAACATAATTTTAATGTACCTGGAAGTGACAGATAAATTATTTAAAGTGTCATTGCCTCCGTTTGCATTTAAATCCGTAAGCAGCAACTGATAAGCTTTATCGTCTCTGGATGCACCCACCCTGAATGTTTGTGCGTAAAAGCTTCCCCATTTAATAATTATCTTGTTTATTGCGAATGTGTCAACCAAATCAATCTTAAACCATTGTGCATCTGCATAATCGCTGCTCCACAATGTAGATAGATCTCCATCCACAGCATAAGCTGGATTATTTGTAAGAGGATTATCTTCATTTGAGGAGGACCATACCGGTTTGTTTAAAGTACGGTTAACCTGTAAGGAAGGCAGCACTGTTATTGTTATAGTTGATGAATCCGTTACATCACCAACCGTTTTTAGTTTGTAACTTGTTGTCTGTGTCGGAAAAACTTCCATAGAATCTTTATCGCCAACAAGAACTTCGTTAAGTGTAACTACTGCGCCACCCTTAGCAACGTTCCATTTTAATAAACTTCGGGCACCTGCTTCAACCTGGTTAGGCAAAGCAGCAAATGAAAATATTCTTCCCGCAGGATGAACTTCTAATCTTATTGAAGAAGTTGAAGGATTATCCCCATAAGTTTTCAATTCGTAATACGTAGAGATTGATGGGTTTACATATAAACTTCCGGAATTGGCAATGTTTCCGCCATTTATTGTAGCTGTTGTTCCGTCTTCCAGTTCCCAGGTAATCAGTGCGCTGTCTCCCTTCTCAATTGCAGCAGGAGAGATTTTAAAAATATATATTGTGCCTGTCTTTGGATTAAGCACAATATCTTCATGATGCTGCTGCCATAAATCAAGCATTGCCGCTATTGTTCTTGTGTTAGATGATGAATTAGGGTTATCGCCATTCCAGGACCATGACATTGCACCCGCATAACCGTTATCATATAAGTTCTGATATAATTCAGTGTAAGGAATTGCAAACGCATCTACCATAAAAAATTCTGCCATTACCATGGGTTTGTCAAGATTCCAGAATGAATATGGATAATGAAACGGAGAGAGTTTTATGGTTCCGTCTATTGTTGAATACCAGTGGACGGTATAAAAATCGAGATAACCGTAAGGATCACCGCCAGCCGCAATTAATCTGTCATCGCGGTAATAATTAAAGTTATTGGCATTGGAAGAAAATTCTTCCAGGATTTTTTCTGCTGATAAATTTACTCCATACTTTGCTTTAACTACATCTTCAATTTTTTCTTTCTGTTCATCAGAAAGTGATTCTAAAATTTCCCGCGGATTTTCTTTGGCAAGAGTTGGAATATCCGTAGTTGCTTTAAAACTCCAGGAGCCGTTTGTAACTTTTGCTTTGGGATCTGTCCTGTGAATTGCACCGGCAACAAGATTAATAAATCTTTGAATGTTTGCCATAGGAATGTCCGCGCTTGTAATTGTTGGCCAGCCAAATTCAACACTCATTCCTTCCGGCTCATTAAACACTTCCCAGGATAAAATTGCAGGGTGCTCTTTCAATGCTTCAACCATTGGAATCAAAGCATTGTTGATATATTTCATTGTTGCAGAAGTATCGTTAAGCATTAACCTCGCTCTTCCTGTGTAAGCGCTTCCGTTTGATGTCCTCATCATATCGAATGACCAGAGACATAGCATCATACCAATTTCATTCTGGTAAGCTAAGTCAAGTATTTTCTTTAAATCTGAAATTGTGTTTTCACCAGGCCCAGTCACAAGTCCGTCGGGGCTTGCTATGGGACTAAACTGAGGAGTTTTTGTTCCTGCAGTATGAAGCCATAAACGAAGTGAATTTCCTCCGTTTGCATGCACCGTCTGAAATATCTGTTGAAACTTTGTCATGTTCGGGGTGCTTTGGTCGGGCCCAATGTCGTTCCCAAAATTAACCCAGGCAACGTTTGATCCGTTAAGGAATAATTGTCGGCCGTTATATTCAATACGATTCTGTGCTGTAATAATTAACTGCAGGCAAATTATAAGAACAGATGTATATAGAAATATTTTCATTAGTCAATCTCAATTCTTTTTAATTAAATAGTCATCTTCCAGAAGATGATTATATAGATCAGGTAAATTATTCTCAAATAGAATCAACGGGCTTTTGCTGAACTCGATAAAATTTTTTTCGCTTTTGTGTCCTTTATAAGGAGCATAATGATGTTTATCGTTTGCATTACGCCATAACATAACGTAAGCCATTTTAACATTTTCGCTTTCGAGCGCTCTCAGCAACTGGTCTGTCCACCAACACGAATCGGGAATGCTTTCAAGTCCGGTTTCTGTAAGTGCTGCAATTTTATTTTTCTTTATTGCTACGTCAGTTACAATTCTAAGTTTTTCAAGCAGGTCCCCAAAGCCGTCGCCTTTTTCTGTGAAATCAAAATAGTTATCCATTCCAACTATATCCACATAATCATCGCCGGGGTATCGTTCTAAGAATTCTTTTTCCGTACAAAAATTTCTGTCAGGTGAATAGGCATAAAGAAAACTACTAACTCCTTTACTTTTAAGATAATCAACAGTAAAGCGCCATAATGAAATAAATTCATCTTTCGTACAGAAGTGTTTGCCCCACCAGAACCAGCTTCCATCAAATTCATGAAACGGACGAAAAATTATCGGGATGGATTCTCTGTCATTTGTAAGATACCTTGTATACTCCGCGATTCTATCAAGATCATTTAAATAATTCTGATGAGCTTTACCGCCAACAAGAATTTCCTTTACTGTTATGGTTGTATCATAAAAACTTAAACCTGTAAGTGGATTAAAATAATGCCAGCAAAAAGTATTTACACCTCCGCGGTTGTATGCTTCAACAACATACCGCTTCATCCAATCATTATAATAATTACTTGGGGATGTAATTATTCCGAAGTCCCATCCATATAACCCGGGATAAGAATTAAGAATATCTTTTATGTCCGACCTACCCGGCTGCTTTTCCCAGCCAACTCCATAAGCTGTGCTGTGGTGATGTCCTAAAATCGTTTTGCTCTCAGATAATTTTTTCAGATTATAAAACAAGTTTACAGTCTGTTCAGACGCTAAAGTGTCTGCAAGCCTAACTCCAATTTGACTCTGGTGCTGCAGGCTGTTGTAAGTTGAGCATGCCTGTATCAAAACAGAAACCAGAAGAAATATATTTTTAAGTATTCTGTTCAATGCCTGTTAAGGTTTGCCAATTGAATTCATCTTTTCGGAATATTCCTTAATAATTTTTAACGTTGAAATATCCGTATGAAATACAGAATTGTAACCTTGTGGTTCCTGGAACGGGTCGCCCATAAACGGGTCACCGGTTCGCCATTTACCATCAGGATTTTTACCGCGTCCTTCACCGCTCCATGCCCAAAAGTTTGAACCAGCCATTGGTGCACCTGCAGCAGCGCTGTCGTACATTGTTTTATAAATTATATTGAAATATTTATCTCTTGCCGTAACTGGAGAATTTTCAAACAGGAATGCGCTGTCCCTTGCCATACCAAATTCTTCAAGAGTAATTGGTTTGTTTAACTGTCTTGCGTACTGAATATGTTTATTTATATAATCGACTGCTTTTGTAACTGTGGGAGAAAATGTTTCATCAATTCTGTTGGGGTCAAACCATCCCCAGTTTTTCGGCCATAAGTGAAAAGTAATGTAATCTATATTTTTACTTTGATGAGCAGTAAGGTAAATCTCTTCGGATTGTATCGATCCCATCAAGCCTTCGTTGCCGGTAGTTACAAGATGATTCTTATCAAGTGAATGTATGAACTGTGCTGTTTCATCAATCCATTTATAAAATGCATCTTTGTTCTTTGCACCGTCATTATCTCTGCCTGGGCGGGGTTCATTTGCAAGCTGCCATGCCATAATTGCCGGGTCTTCGGAATAATAAAATCCGCTGTAATTATTTTTCCTTGTAATTAATTTCTTCACGTAATTTCTATAAAGCTCATTAGCCTTTTCGTTTTTGTAGAAGGTAGCGGAGTAATCCATAAATCCACCCCAACCCTGATTTGGATTTTCGGGATCGAAGGCAGTTTCATTATTTGCCCAGGCGTTGTATTGAGACATGCCGCCGGACCATTCCCAGTAATTATTCAGGAAAACTACCGCGTGCATATCCCGTTCACCCATTTCTGAGAGGAGGTAATCTAATCCGTCAAGAATTTCTTCGTTATAAACTCCCGGCCCCTGTTGTATTGCGGGTTTTACAGAATTTTGAATGTTTGAATTTTCTGAAGCGGCCAGGACGCGCAGATTTGTAATTCCGTTTTCAACAAGTATATCGAGTTCTCTTTCCAATCTTTCTCTGTCACCGGTAATGCCTGCCGATCCGATGTAGCAGCCGTACCACATGTTCGTTCCAACGAAATAATATGGCTTGCCGTCAAGTTCGAACTTCCCGTTGTTAACTTTTACATAAGTGGGTTCTTTATGAAATAGGAAACCGGAGCAACCGGAAAAGCCGATTACCAAGACCATCAGAATTATTCTGGTAAAATTTTTATTATACAATTTCTCTCCTGGCTGTTTACAGATTCAAACTCAGAAATTATGCCATACAAATATAGAACAGCTTCCGGTTTATAATAATGTTAATAAATTCATTCCTTTGTTAAACAAATGACTTTAATGGATTAAATGTAACAGATGGTTAAGAGTAAGGGAGAAAGTAAGAGCAAGAAGAACAGAAAGGAAAAGGATTTTCAATAAATTCCGGAAAACATACAGACATTTCGCTTTATTAAAAAAAGAATTCATTATCTATTTGATAATTTTTTTTGTTATGTTCGATTTGGGAAAAACAAAACTAAAGCTGTTAATCCTGTTTTTTTCAAGTTTCTTTAATTGTCTGATCATCTTTAAAAAATGATTTCGTGGTACAGAGATTGTTCTTTCGTTTTAATAAAAATTTGTTGGGAATGGAAAGTAAAAAGCTGAACAGATTAAAAAAGTACGCGCCCTTTATTGAGGTTGCTGCATTCTTATGTCTGCTAGTAGTTTATCTTGGAGTTTTTCCATTCATAAAAGAAGAAGAACAAAAGGCAACCGAAATTTATTTTGCCGATAGAATGTCGTCCGCTCATCTTTCACTTATTAATAGCTTTAACAAGAAACATGAAGGAAAGATTAAAGTTGTACCGGTCGATTTTCCGAACCAGAATTTCAGCACTAATGAAAGGAAAGAACTGCTTGCCCGCTCTTTAAGAGGACGCGGAGACGGAATCGATTTGATTGGAGTTGATATTATCTGGGTTCAGAGGTTTGCAAAGTGGTGTGAACCGATAAGCAAGTATTTTAATAAAAGTGATATTGAAAATTTTATTGAGCCGGTACTTAAATCCTGTTATTACGAAGGCGAACTTTATGCAGTACCGTTTGATCTTGTTGAAGGTGTTTTATATTACAGGAAAGATATTATTCAAAAGGCCAAGGACGGAGATAAAATAATTGAAAAACTGAAACAGGGAATTACGTGGGACGAGTTTATAGACATCGGTAAACAGTTAAATAAACCAAATCCGTATTATATTTTCCCGGCTGATAATTATGAAGGACTTGTCTGTAGTTATGTTGAATTATTACTTGGGCTGGATGATAAATATTTTGAAAAGAATAATTTTAACCTGAATACTTCCAATTCGGAAAAGGCCCTTCAACTTCTTGTAGACTTTGTGAACAAGTATAATCTTACTCCAAAAGTTGTTACTGATTTTACGGAAATTCCAAGCTATGGTTACTTTATTGAGAATGACGGGATATTCCTGCGCGGCTGGCCAACTTATGACAAGGATTTTATTAATACTTCTCTTCAATCTGAAAAGGCAGATCTTCTTGAAAAGGCACCGCTTCCGTATTTTGAAGAAGGAAAACCTTCTGCAGTGCTGGGCGGAATGAACCTGATGGTTTCAAAATTTTCAAATAAGAAAGATGAAGTGCTTACCTTTCTTAAATTTCTTATAAGTGAGGAAGCACAGGAGCTGATTTTAAAAGAAGCGGGATATTTTCCAATCATAAAAACTTTTTATGAAGATTCCGTTTACCTGAAGAAGTATCCGGAATTGATTGAGTATAAAGAATTACTGAAGCATGGAGTGTTGAGACCTGCTCACGAAGATTATACCCGTTACTCGGAAATAATGTCCCACTACTTTAAACAGGCAATTATGGGCAGAATGCAGGTTAAGGATGCGCTTGAGATGGCTACAAATGCTATGCTTACAAAACAGTTTGTATTTCCGAATTAAACTTGTGTTGAAATGCTGAAACGAAAAATATCGGAAAAAATATCTAAGTACAGGTTTGAATTCAGGCATCTTACCATTCTTGTAAGTGTACTTATAATCTTCCAGGTAATACTTGCCTTCATTCAGAAATCAACATTGAACAATTTTCTTGAAGATACACAGGGATGGTACCAGCAGCACTCTGCTGAAAGGCTTGCCCTTATAAGCTCTACAAGCATGGAACTTCTGTTTGAGAACATGTTTCTTGAAAAAAATATTACCCTTTTGCACGAACGGAAACTTACTGCCTCGTTCAATGTAATTTTTAAACAACAGCTTCTTCAGAAAGATGTAAAAGAAGTCTGCCTTATACTTATCCGCAACAATACAATTTACGTGGTTGATGACGGGGTTCTTCTCTATTCATTCTTTACGAATAATCTGTCTGTATTTGATAACGTTAAAGAATCCCATAAAGAAGCGGTTAACCGTTTTCTTGAGATTAAGGACAAGATGAAAAATTCAGAGATACTTTATAGTACTCTTGTAGACAAGCATACATTTCACATCTTCGTTCCCTTTGTTCCGAACGGGGAATATCTTGGCGTTATGTATATGAAGATCAAACCGGATTTTTCCTTTATTACAAATGAAGTTGGAGTTAACTTCGATAAAGTCGCAATCATTTACTCAACACTTATTCTTTTTGGTTTGATTGCAATTTATATGGTTTCGTCCAAAGCCGTAAAGGAAAGGAACAAGGCGCAGGATCTTCTGTTTGCAGAACATCAGGAAAATCTTATGAAGCTGATTCAGCATGAGAAGGAATCTTTGTTTACAAAACGGATTTACCATACTCATCATAAAGCTGAAAAGATTATGGGGTTTATAAAGGAGGATATCCGCAGCATGAATTCCTCCAATATCGAATCGACAAAAAACAGGGTAATAACTTATTCTAATTTTATATCAAGAATAATTTATGATATGAAATGGTACGACCAGCCGGTAAACACAATTGTAAATCCAATATTCAGGAGCGACATAAATTCCGTAATCAGGTTTATTGTTGAGCATCTATTTTTAAGAATTTCCAGTAAGAATGAAATGTTTACATTCGATTTGAAACTTGACGACAAACTTCCGGTTGTACACATAAATGAGTTTGTTGTGTGGGAAATTCTTGAACCGCTTATACAGAACAGTATTGATCACGGCGGTAAAAGACATATTGCAATTACCATTGAAACAAAGTTTAACCCGGATGAAAGAAATTCGACGATTATTATTTCCGATAACGGTGTTGGAATTCAGGAAGATTTGCTAACCATTACTGATAGCGGAATTAAAAAAATATTTAAAGAGAATGAATCAACAAAAAAAATTGACGGCACCAATTCGGGTTACGGCTGCTATATTGCTTATCAAATGTCCGTGGAAAAATGCGGCTGGAAATTAGATGCCGGAAACCAGGCTGAAGGCGGAGCAAAATTTACTATAATAATTCCCAATTGATCGGAGATAAAATGAACACAAGTTCAACCATAAATATTTTACTTGTAGAAGATGAAGACTTTGATGTAAGACGAGTGCGGAATACTATAAGGTATTTTGAATCCAATATTAAAATCAGAGATGTGGTTTCCAACGGATTGGCTGCACTTGACCTGCTTAAAGAAAATGTAGATGGCTATGATGTTGTTGTCCTTGATTACCAGATATCCGGCGGCTTAATGGGTGAGGCACTTATAAGAAAAATTAAAGAGCAGGACAGATTCGTTCAGATAATTGTTATAACAAAGATGACGATAAATGTTACAGATTACGACTTTGCACAAAGTCTTATGCAGGCTGGTGCTTTCTGGTATTGCACAAAATATCCAGGCAATATTGAAGATTATATTTACCAGCCGACAGATTTCATACTTAGCCTTTACAACGCCTACGAAAAGAAGAAACTGGAGAAGTTAAGATCACGATCAGACAGCAAGCTTAACCAGAATATTCTAAACATACTTGAATCGAAAAGAATTATCGGTGAATCCAAGCCGATGCTTCAGTTGAAAGAATTTATTGAGAAGTATTCACAGAGTGACGCAAATATTTTAATTACAGGAGCATCGGGAACAGGAAAAGAGTTGGTTGCATGGAATATTCATTATAAGAGCAAAAGGAAATTAGAAAACTTTGTTCCTATAAACTGCGGCAGCATTCCTCATGAATTAATTGAAAGCGAGTTATTCGGTTATGAAAAGGGAGCTTTTACAGGAGCAAGCAATAAAAAAGCAGGGTTGTTTGAAATAGCAAACAACGGCACAATCTTTCTTGATGAAGTTTCAGAACTTCCTCTTACGGCCCAGGTGAAATTGCTTCGTGTTATACAGGAAGGTGAACTTGAAAAACTTGGCAGAACAAAAAAAGTAGATGTTAATGTCAGAATAATTGCGGCTACAAATAAAAATCTTGCGGTTGAAGTAAACAGCGGTAAATTCAGGGAAGATCTTTACTACAGGTTAAATGTAATTCCTATTGATATCGTACCTTTGAGGCAGAGAGGTGAAGACATCTTAATGCTAGTTGATCATTTCATTAAACTTTACAGTTTTGATATGGGGCTTGATGTTCCTGCTATTGATGATGAAGCGAAAGAAATTTTACTTGCTTACAAATGGCCCGGCAATGTAAGAGAATTGAAAAATGTTGTTCAGCGTTTAATTCTTAACACAAGCGGAATTATTACGGCGAAAGACGTGAGCAATCCTTTCATATTACGTAACCATACAATTATAAAAGACGAAACCAATTTTGAAGAGATGAACTTCGGGCAGGTTCTTCCATTACGCGATATGGAAAGAATTTTCAGGACAAAATATTTCAAATATGTTCGCAGCATTTCAAGTTCTGATTCCAGCGCTGCAGAAAAGCTTGGCCTTGCTCCCTCCAACTTTTACAGGATGTGTAAAGAGCTTGGAATAAAATAATATTTATAAGAAATAGCCCCAACCTTCAGGTCGAGGAAAAAGTAATTAAATAATATGTATGAGAATCTTGTCCTTTATTTCTTCTCAGGCACCGGCAATGCGCGCAATGTTGCAAACTGGATTGCCGATACTGCTCTTGAAAAAAATCTACAAATAGAGCTTGTTGATATTTCTAAAATTGACAGGAAGAATATTCCCGCTCCTCCGGCTGATTCTCTAATCGGATTCTGTTCCCCGACTCATGGTTTTAATTATCCACCTGTAATAATGTATTTTATCTTTCGCTTTCCAAAGAGTAATGGGAATAAGATTTTTCTTATCAATACAAGAGCAGGAATGAAATTTTCTAAAATATATTTTCCCGGGCTAAGCGGAATAGCATTACTTCTTCCTGCATTGGTTTTATTGTTAAAGGGATATAAAATTATCGGGATGCGGCCAATTGATCTTCCTTCTAACTGGATTTCGCTTCATCCTGGTTTGAATGAAAGTGCCGTTAGTGAAATACAGCATAGATGTAAACGAATTGCAAAAAGCTTTGCCGAAAAAATTCTTGATGGCAAAAAGAATTACCGTGCACTGTTTGACATTATCCAGGATTTACTAATTGCTCCGATTGCCGTGCTGTATTTTTTTGTGGGAAGGTTTGTTTTAGCAAAAACTTTCTATGCTGATTCAAATTGCGATAACTGTGATTTATGTATAAATAAATGTCCAGTTAAAGCGATTGAGAAAGTAGATAATCGTCCATTCTGGACATTCAGATGTGAGAGTTGTATGCGATGTATGAATGAATGCCCTAAAAGAGCAATTGAAACTGGTCACGGGTACATAATTGGTTTGCTTTATTTAATTGATGTGACTGCAATTGTTTGGCTTGGAATGTTGTCCTCAAAGTATATAAATCTTCCCGCAGGTTTACCTTTCCCCGGTTTAATAAATTTTACATTGGAAAGTCTTATCTCGCTCGCGCTGCTTGTGCCTGGTTACAGGCTTGTTCATTATTTAATTAAGCTGCCTGTGTTCCGGCAACTGATTGAGTACACATCTTTAACAAAACTGAAATTCTGGAACAGGTACAGATCAGCAAAAAAGTATAAATGATTAATCAGAAGCGCTTTGTAATATCAATGTAGAAGCGGCCGTAACTTTGTGACTTTTCAAAAGTACCTTCATAGTTCAACCCGAAGTAAATGTTCAGCGGCAGTTTATATGAAACATCCCCGGATATGATATTCTGCCGTAATTCCTCAGTGCTGAACCTGAATTTATATTTTATCATCCTGTAATCTGCAGATAAGCTTAAATCAATCAGATCAAAATATTTTGAAAAGTGTAAACCGATAGTTTCTCCTTCGGTATAACCGGAGGCCAGGTTTGTATAACTTAGATTGCTGCTGATATTAATAAAGGGAATGCTGCTGTAATAAAGATTCGCACCAAAATTTTTAGATGGAGCCGGATCATTTTTACGGAACCGGTATCCTCCGTTTAACGATATAGTTAATTTATTTAAAGGGCGAACCAGAACACTAAGCCGGTAACCCTGCCGTATTTCATTTTCAAATAAGCTGTCAATAAATGATTTGTAAGTTTCATAGTATACAACATTTCTTCTGGCATCATAAGAAAATGAAAATGATAATTCTCTTAACGGATTGTAATAAAGATTAAAGTAAAGACTTGTTAAAGTTAGAGTCGTTTCGCTTATACCTTTCTCTCTTTTGAACAAATCAATTTCAGATGATGCAAAAAAGTTTAAAGCCGGCAACAGGTTGTCTGAATGCTGAAAATACAAAAATCTTCTGTCCGTTTTAAAGTTGTTTGTCTGTTGAAAGAAGGCAATTGAATTATCCATTTGAGATGTTTCAAATGTATCGGTTCTTGAAAAATAAATGCCGTACTCGAACATTTTAAAATTGTAGCCGTAATCCCTGAAATCAGGATGAGAGCCTATAAGCGCGCCTGCATTATAGTTTTCAATAGTTTGCTGATATGTTATTCCATCGATTGAACCAATGCCTGAAACATTACGATTTAAATGCCTGCCGAACCAAACCCTGCTTCTGTTATAAGGCTTAAAAGAAAAGGAAAGATCGTAAACTTTAAGAGCGTGGCCAATATTATCTTTCACTTCCCGCCAGTCTTTTGTGTTGTATGCAAAGAATAAATATGAAGATGCCGAAAAGGTGCTGCCGTTAATTGTATCTGCTCTGAATGATAAAGCATAACGCCAACGCTGGTAATTATTTCTTTTATCTGTATTGGTAAGATTGGTAAGCGACTGCATTGAAAATCTGCCGTAATAATTTTTCTTTCTGAGCACCGGCTCAATTAAATCTTTCTTAGAAGAAATGATATTTGCACGGGGCACTTCAGTTTTTGTAAACGAATCAACTTTAATAGAATTATTAGTTGATCTTACAATTGCGATTATCTCATCATTTAAAGTTGGAGTATATAAAGTATCTTTTTCTGCTGCACACGAGCGGCTTGAAATATATTTAATCCTCATAACCGGTTTTAGTTTCCCGTTTGACCTTTGAAATAATGTATCTCCTGTGTTTAACGAATCAGTAATTTCAAATTGAATATAAACTAGCCGTGAGGAAATAAAAGTAATTCGACCAACCCTGTACCCTTCAACTTTTTCCTGAGACAAAGCAAATCCGTTGCACAGTATTATTGCTGTAAAAAATAAAATTAAGTGAAAGCCTGATACAATATCTAAATGATTTCTATTCATCTTAACCTGTAATTTCCGCCCGGATGACACTGATAACATGCGTTGCTGTTATATACGTAGTTTGCTACCTCATTATGATCGTTATTTACTTCTGCCTGGTTGCTATGTTCATGGCAATCTATACAAGAGAAAACAGCAAAGTTACTTTGGTTCGTATGGCAATCGTTACAACTGTTCCACTTCTCTTTGTGTTTGCCTGAATAAATAGGGAAGAACTGAC
>QZKB01000038.1 GCA_003599415.1 Ignavibacteriales bacterium
TATTAATTTTCTTATCCAATATAATTGTTGTAAAAAAATATAACTGGCAAAGAAGAAAAAGAACAGTTTATTATCTGATTTGCATTTTTATCTACATAACTCTTACCCTACTATTCCGTCATGAATCTTTTTTCCTTTCATCAACACTGCCGTTAATATCCATATTATTTTACCTTTTGATTCTACATTTGATTTATGAGCGCATTACATTAATAAAAAAAGCTAAAATTGAAAGACAGGAAACCAGAGACAGAATTGCAAGAGATTTACACGATGACCTCGCATCAACAATAAGCAGCGCATATATCTATTCAGAAACTTTAAGCAGAACTCTTAACAGGGAAGAGAATAAACAGGCCGATCTGTCAGGTAAAATTTCTATGTTACTTAGTGAAGCTTCCGAATCAATTACAGATATTGTGTGGACTGTCTCTCCTCACCAGGATAGTCTTGAAGATATGATTACCAAACTGAAATCATTTATGGCTGATAGTTGTCATGCAAAGGGAATCCAATGTACATTTACATTAAGCGACATTAAAAAACAAATTGCCATAAGCCAGGAAACACGGAAGAATACTTATCTTATTCTAAAAGAAGCCACTAATAATTTAATCAGGCATTCCAAAGCAAAGAACGTATCATTTAAAATTCAACCGGATGGTAATAATCTTATTTTCACAATTGAAGATGACGGCACCGGAATAAGCAGTACAGATAAAATAATTATTGATACCTCTCTCACACAGACACTTAACCTTACCAATATTTCTTTTGGAAACGGCATCTTTAACATGATAAAAAGAGCGAAAGAAATTAATGCCGGGTTACTAATTTCTTCTGAACCGGCAAAAGGAACGAGAATTTTACTTTCAATTAAAAAATGACGCAAATGGACTATTGCATTAAAACTTATTTTTCAAAATTTTAGAATCGGAATTAAAACCTCTGGAATATTTAAGAAGATTAAATGAATATTAATGTTGTAATAATCGAAGACCATAAGGAGTTTAGAGAAAGCATCGCTTTTATTTTAAGCTCAACGGAAGGTTTTAATTGTACCGGCAGATATTCTTCTGTTGAAGAAGCTTTGGAAAAAATGAACCTGGCTGATGTTATTTTGCTGGATATTAACCTGCCGGGAATTTCCGGTATAGATGGTATTGATAAGATAAAACAAATCTTCCCGGATGTTAGCATTGTAATTTTAACCGTGTTCGAAGATGATAAGAATGTATTCCGTTCAATATTAGCCGGTGCAGACGGCTACATTCTGAAAAAATCCGCTCCGATCAGAATTATACAGGCAATTGAGGATGCTTACGAAGGTGGTTCACCTATGACACCTACAATTGCGAGAAAAGCTATAAACTTATTCAAGAATCATATACCGCAAAGTAACGGCAAGGATAATTTATCCGACAGGGAACGTGAAATTCTTTTACTTATAGTTGACGGTCTTTCAACCGAAGAAATTTCAAACAAACTGTTTATTAGTTTTCAGACTGTAAGGAATCACATCAGACACATTTACCAGAAACTTCACGTTCACTCAAAATCCCAGGCAGTTGCAAAAGCAATTAAAGAAGGGATAATGTAAAATAAATTCATTCTCTTCTTTTATGTGTCAAATCATTCTTTATTCAACGCTTAAAATTTCACTTCTGCTTTCATTACTGCATTTATCAACTGCGCCAATTGCAATCAAGGTAACCTTTTTATCTAATGGTAACACTGCTTCCAATTTTTCACCCGGTAAGATTTCATAAATCCATCTCTCACCTTGTTTTGAATATAAAACATAGAGAAATGGTTTTTCGCTTCCGCCGGTCGTCCAGGAAATTTTTATCTCTTCACTGTTCTTATCAGTTTTAATTTCCGGAATTGCGGGCGGAATTTTATCCAGCCATGAATATGAAGGAATTAAAGCCTTGTTACGGTATGGCCCCTCAAGAAGCATCCTGCCGGTTAAACTATCTTTTGGCATCAGAGATTTCATGCTGAAAAACATATTCCCTTTTGAATTCGGAACAATTCCTCTTGTTACCATTACCTGGTTAACAATCTCAAGCGCCATTGTCCTGCCGTTAACTTCTGGACGAATAAATAAACCCGGCCAGAGATTTCGTTTCAATGTATTTTCAGATTGCCACCATTCAAGAAGCACAGGATAACTTAAATCCACTCTTGATATATTCCAGTAAAGCTGAGGTACATAATAATCCAACCATCCTTTGTTCAGCCATAATTTTGCGTCGGCATATAATGTAGCGTATTGATCAAATCCTCCTCCGATACTGCTTGGATAACCCGGTCTGTAAACGCCAAACGGACTTATTCCAAACTTCACCCAGGATTTTTCATTTTTAATTCCGTTATAAACTCTTTCAATAAATTTATTCACAGCATCACGGCGCCAGTCCCCGCGTTCCATATTACCGCCGCTTTTTTTATAAGCTTCATAGGTATCATCATCAGGAAAATCTTTACCGTCATTATATTCAGGATAAGGATAGAAATAGTCATCAAAGTGAATCGCATCTATATCGTATCTCTTAACAATATCCATTACAACATTATATGAATGATCCTGAACTTCCTTTTGTGCGGGATCGAGCCAGTAAAATCCTGCATTGCCAAGTTTTTTTGCACAGCCTGGTTTTGTTACTAATACTGAATTCGGCGCATCTTCACCTCGCATAGCACTGTGTTTTGCCCGGTAAGGATTTAACCATGCGTGTAATTCAATTCCCTTTTTATGTGATTCCGAAATCCAAAATTCAAGCGGATCATAAAATGGTTCAGGTGCTTTTCCCTGTTGCCCGGTAAGATAATAGGACCATGGTTCAAGATCAGATTTATAAAATGCATCTGCCTGCGGACGAACCTGCAACACTATTGTATTCAGATTTAATTCTGCGACACGGTCAATTATTGCTATTATTTCCTTCTGCTGTTCATCAACTGATAAACCTGGTCGGGATGGCCAGTCAATATTTGCAACTGTAGCAACCCAGGTAGCTCTCATTTCCCTTGGAACAGGGGGAATGGTTTCATCCTTATTTTGCTGCGCTAAGCTTATGGAAAAAATTGTTATCAGTATTATGATTAAGAATTTAACATAAATTGATTTATTCATGGTTTCTTCCTTAAACTAAAAATTGTTTCTCAAATTATTTTAAAACCTGCTATCACGCTGGGATTACAATTATTTTTCTCATGTTATAAGTTAATCAGAATTATTCAACTACAATTTTAATGAACATTAAAGCAAATCCCGTTTTAAAGAAACTTAAAACGGGATTTTAAAAGAATTTCTTTTCAGAATTTATTTTTACGATTCACTTTTACATTCCGTAATAAGGTGCTCCCGGTTTAAGCATATTCATTTTAACAATTGCCTGGGCCAGTTTAAACTTCCCTGAAGTTTCATTCATTCTTGTTCTTACGTAATAAAGGTAATTACCATTTCCCCACGTAATAGAAAGCGCCGGGGATTGCAGTAATATTCCCTGGTATAATAAACCATGAGATTTATTAGTATTAATATATACTATTGGTGAAGGCAAATCAGTTGCAAGGTAAAGCGTACCGTCAGCAGCAAAGGTCATATCATTTATTGTATATTCAGCACCATAATTTGCAGAAAAGTCAAAATAGTCTTCTGGTGTTCCAAGATCGCCATTAGCATCTATTGGTAAACGTTTAATGGTGGTTGAAGAAGTACCTTGTGCGGCAACATATAAATAAGTTGTTCCATTATCTACAAACACACGCATAGCTGTTACGTTATAATCGAATGGAAATGAAACGTAGCTCTTATCAGATTTTATTCTGTAGATAGCAGTATTTTTTCCTGCAGCCCACATATTACCAAGGGGATCAAATTCTATTTTTGCTATTTTTATTGTTGCCGGTGTTAATGAAACCCACACAGAATTTTTTACTGTACCACCGGCATTTGCCGGTATAGTAAAAATTGCCTGAGCGCTTCCTCTTACACCATACAAAACACCATTAGGGCCAAATCTCATACTTGTCCAGTACGCCTCACCGGATTTCGGAGAGTAGAGTGTTGCTACACCGTCCGGTGTAATCTGGTAAACACCTAAAGATGCATTGTATGAAAAAATATTATCGGATTTATCAAACACAAAACTGTATGGTCTGTTAACGGAATCACCTGCTGCAGGATAAAAATCCTCGGCTGCCGGTGTTAACGTATATTGATATGAATTGCTGAACGCAACAGAAGACTGGTTAGCTACTCTTATATTCATATCACCGGAAACATTCGGCGAAATAACTGTCAACTGTGTAGGAGAAGCGGATAAGATATTGGCAGCTTCATCACCAAAATATACTTTCATCTTAGATACATCCGATGAAAAGTTTTTCCCTGTAATTGTAATAGCAGTTACAGCACCTATTGCAACCGCAGGAGGATCAACCGATGTAATTTCAGGAGTGCCTGTAGTGCTTGGCGGATTATAAAGGCTCGGAGTTGCTTCATCAGAACAACCGATAAAATAAACTAATGATACAAACATAAGTAACGTTACAATTACAAATGATTTGAGTAATTTTTTTTTCATGCTTTCTCCACAATTTATTTCATCTATCCCAACTTACGCTTGCTGTAAATTATAAGATAGTATTTCTTTTAGCATTTTTACCTAAGGCATCAACTTATGTAATGCCGTAATAATGAATGACCTCAAGTTAGAATAAGAACAATTTATAAAGACTCAAACAAAGTATATAAGTTTAATTCAATTACCTGATAATAATACACTTCTGGTAGGAAGTATCACCTTTACGGTATTTCACTTCACCGGTTACCGGATCATTATAATCCTGTGTTACAGTAAAGTGAACGATATACACACCGCTTACAACTACCTGACCTGAAAAAGTATTTGAATTCCATCTTTCATCGCCACTGCCGTTTTCATGTTCTATGGTATTAATAAGATCTCCATTCTCTGTATATATTCTTATAATACAATGACCCGGAATATTAAGAAACATTATTTTGTCCGGCTCACCAGTATACTGCAATTCGGCCGATCTTATGTTATATGGATTAGGTACTATTCTAATATCTGAAAGACTTCCGCCGGCTTGTCTTCTTAAATATGCTGCATAGTTTGTCTTTGTAAAAAATCTGCTGCTTAACAACCTGCCCGAAGGATTTGCTTTACCTGTTGCATTATCAGTACCATCACTGAAAGAACAGATATAATAGTAATAAGAAAATCCTCTTTGTGCCGTAACATCATCAAAACTTGTTGTACCAGGGCCTACAGATGTTAATTCTTCAAAGGTTGTGTCCGGTGTTCCTACCGCCCTGAAAATTTTATAACCACCGAAACCGGATTTTTTTTCAGATGGACTTGGATCCCAGGTAAGACTAATTCTATCACCACCGGAAGTAACCGTAAATATAGCTGGCGGCTGCGGGGCTTGTGGAATATTATAACCAAGCTCATAATTTCTTACAGCACGACTAAAGGTTTGCATAATAGAATCTTTGCCCGTATATACCCAGGTGTTTTTATAAACATTCTCATCAGTAGTTGTTGAACCATTAGGCAAAGTAAACGGTCCCAAATCGCTTGCATTCTGATAAGCCTGATACCATCTTTTACCAATCTGCCAGCATGCTGTTCTGTCTAATCCACTTACACCAACTGCAAGTACAAGAACAACGCTATCTCCCGGTGCAATATCCCAGGGACCATACCCAATCCAAAGACCGGTACCGCCGCCATCACCGTGAACTTTATATGGATCTGTTACAGTTGCCATATAAGCTTCATCAAAACGTTGAGAAGGATTACCATTGCCTATTCCTTTATAAGGTGTTCCGCTTAATAAATCATACATGTTATTATGAAGAGGAGCGGTAGAAAGTGACATATCACCAAGGCTTGGATATGTATCGCCGGCATGCCAGCCAAGGACTGCAGGCTGATTAACATCATCTGCTCTGTCTGAAGTTGATTTGTCTACATGAAGTGTAACTATACCGGCATGCTGAGGTGAACATAATCTTCCGGTTCCCTTTAAAATATCCGGTGAACCGATATTATCATAAGCATTCAGGTCTCTCTGTCCTGTCCATTCAAAACCTGCACGCAACCAAGTAGGGAGCGGACTAGACTCTGTAAGGTTTGCAACTTCACCGGCATGCTGAGGATAATCTTCACCTCTTCTTGTAACCCAGCTGTGTTTTCCATATTCCTGATCGTAACCCATCTTATCCGCACCTTCACGGCAGACACTGTAACGGTTCATAAAACCAAAACGAAAACCTTTTACAGTAGCGTCAAGAACTTTTTTATTTTCTGCACTTACGTAACCTGTATTCTTAAACGTATATTCAATGATAAAGTAGTTATCGTGGTATTGCTGACTGAAAGCATGTACTTTTCTTGTCATTGTTATACCCATAGAAGTATTAACAACATTTGTCACTATTCTGTCGGCCACCTGGTTTTCATCAATTTCATCTACGTCTCCGGAATAAGGTGCACTAATATCAACTCCGTCAACATTAACCATAGGATTTGGAAACTTTGCGGTTTGTTTTATTACCATAGGAAATATACTAACTGATGCAAAGGCAGTTGAAACGTTATGGCAATATCTATCCCAATGCTGACCTTTAGAGTCCGTAAAATCCATACAACCCATAAAGGTACGTTCAATAACAGCATTATCCTGCAACAGGTAATCTGAAGGCCAGGTTAATCCTTCGTAATAAACATTATTCCATGCTCTTTCAGAACCAATTGCAGTAAACCTGCTCTGAAGAGAACCTATCCGGATATAACGTGTCTGTGTTTCGGACACCTGAGCAGACAATGGAGGTGTAACTGAAAACAAACAAATTGCCGCAACTATAGTCATTAAACTTTTGTGTACACGAAACATTATAATACTCCCTTTGATTATATCAAGTAATATTCTCATAAATTTATCCTGATACCGAAACTAAAATAACGGGGATTAAGAAACGAAACAGATTCATTATTTGGCATATTGATATATGATTTTGTATCCTTTCTGCGATTATTTGCAGCAGTAATTTCAGGATCATTATTAGGATTAGGCACAAGCGGATCATAAGCAACATCGCCCGGGCGATAGTCACCAATACGATCTTCACCTTTCTGATCGCCTGTTTCCCAATCGAAACAAAGTGATGAAAGGTAATCCTGGTAGTCGTATGAATCTACGAATCCCGCATAGTTAAGAAATTTAAAGTTGAATACATTAGTAATATCCATATATATCTGGAAACTGAAGTTCTTCAGCAGGTCGCCAAATCCTCTGAAATCTTTTGCTAACCTAAGATCTGCACCCCAGTAATCTACCCACTGAACGTTGTTTGAAACACCAGGTATATTATTAGGATTATAAGTTGAATGAGCTCCTGCTCTCCAGTTAGCAATAATGCTTAAGCTCCAACCCGAAAGTGGTTTAATACCTAAGAATTCAGGTCCGAAATCATCCGGAGTTTCAAATTCAAAATTTGCTCTTGCGTAAGGTTGTGGTACCGGTTTGGATTGTTGTTCATTAAGTAACAAATATTCACGCTGTTTGTTAATATCCTGATAGTATTCTGTAATATCAAAGTAACCGGATGTAACAACATTATATGTATAATTGATGAATCCTCTAAACCATCCACCGGCAACTTTTGATAATGTAATTTCAAATCCGCGTATGTCAGCATAATTATTGTTTGAGGCCTGGTAATAATTTACAGACGTATTTATACTCTGATAAAGCACCCAGCCTGGCTGGTGGGTTACATCTTTATAATAGGCTGCAAGATGAAGGAGAACCTGATTGTAAATATTCTGTTCATAACCAAGTTCGTAAGCAATAGTCTTTTCATAAGCAAGATTAGGATTACCTATATAATCAACCTGACCATTTGATTCCTGCTGAAGACGGAATCTGTATGATGAAGAAGCTTCGGAAACAAAGTGCCCATAGTTAAAATATAATTTTGAATTTTCAGTTATCGGATGTGAAATTCCAACACGCGGACTAATATATAGTTGTGATTCAGAATCCGATTTATTAGCATTCAGAGAAATCTGTTTTCCTGCACCGGCACTAAAAAGATTATCATAAGGATCAATATCAATTGCCTGAGTATTAGGGTTAGAATAATCCAGTCTTGCACCTATATTTGCAATGAATCCCTGAAATTCCAACTTATCCTGTGCATATACACCAAGTCTGTACGGGAAAATATGATACCGTAAATCCCTTGTCCAGGTAGACATTGAAGGGCTGTATGTACCTGAGTTAATATTCATGTCATTATAATAAAACTGTGCACCTGTTTTAACCTGGTTATATTTATCTATCTGGGTTGTAAGGTTGAAAGTTAACGATGTTGTTGAATTCACGCTTTTATCGCGGCCAAGGTTCATCCATCCACCCATACTTGTTACACCATCAATAGAGCCGGTACTGTAACCCCAGTATCCCCAGGGAGATTCATCTACAAAATATCCCGGAACAGGTTCATATACTTTTGAAGTATCTCGCAATTCAGCCTGATAGGTTTTATAAATGTTTTCATTTCTCTGGAAAGTGAAATCATAAAAAGTTGTTGGACTTAAAACATGAGTTAATGAAACACCGATTACATTACGGTAGATAGAACTTGGACTGAAATAGTCGGGCATATATAAAATATTCATTCCCTCGGATGCTGATAAGAGATCAGCAACTTCAGACTGACTTTTTAAAAGAGAACCGGTTGGTGTAGTTGTCCATTGATCTGTACAAACTGAATGATCTTCACCATAAATTCCCTTAACAACAAGTTTAATATCAGGAGTAATATTAGCATTGAATTTTAATTCTACGTGGTTATTCGTATAGGCATCACGGGATAGCGGATAGATAAACATATCACGTTCCGCAAAGTATGTAAAATAAAAACGAAGATCGCCAAGCATACGACTAACAAAAGGAACCGGGCCACCAAAACCAGCATCAATAGTGTAATCCGGTTTTTTAATATCTCCGGCACGCCTGCGCTGCCACTCCCATAATGTTTTTGCACCGAGAGGAGTTAGATCATTTTTCGGATCACTATCCTGAAGTGTCTTTAACGCAATAGCGTTCCAACCCTGAAACTCAGGGTAACTTTCCTGTGTATATTCATCCCATGCTCCGTTATCTGTTCCTGTCCAGCAAACTGCAGGATCCATATACGGCCGGTTGTAATAGGAATTAGGATCGTAGAGTGAAATGCCAAAATGCTTTTTCTGAGGCGGTGCAATAGAAACGTTTATTGTTGCAGTGTACCTGTCTCTTTCACCGTCTTTTGTTACAATATTTACAATACCGGATCTAACGTTTCCGTATTCAGCGTTAAAGCCACCGGTTTGAACCTGGATATTTTTAGCAGATGCCAAACTTACTGCCGAGTAAGGAATATTAGAACGTTCATCGTTAAGGTTCATTCCATCTACCATATACACTGTTTGGTTGGCACCGCCACCACGGACAAGTATTCCGGTACTGCCCTGTTGAATACCAGCCTGTAAATTTAAAACTTCAGAAACTGTCTGAACCGGAAGAGTCTGAATGTTTTCCGTTTTAATATTGGTAACACTGTTTGCAACATCTTTAACAACTACCGGCTGACGTGCAGAGATAACAACTTCATCAACAGTTAATGTTGCTGATTTTAATTCAGCATCAACATTACTCGTTAAATCAATTTCAACAACAACACCCCGGACTATAATCCTTTCATAACTAACCATACTGAATCTTACGTTATAAGTACCGGGAGGAACGTTAAGTATTGCATACGTACCGTCTAAATTTGTTGCCGCACCCAAAGTAGTTCCTTCAACAATAATGTTAACACCAACAAGAGGCTGACCGGTTTCAGCATCGGTTACTTTTCCGGCAATTTTTCCTGTTGTTCCGGCAAGAAGGGAAATGGAGAAGCCTAAAACTAAAGTTATAAGCAAAGCGTACAAAAATTTCATTTTTAATCTCCTCTAATATATATGGTGCTCAGAAAACATTACAGTGCGAAACTTACTGAGAACCTTTGGACATTATTTAAAATCTCGTGTGATATAAATGAATAATCAAATGCGAAACCGAATTTATTGATGCCAAGTCCGAACGTCAATCCATAATCATCTTGTTTAGTAACATAACCGACTCTTAGAGCAAGCATGTTCATAAAAACATATTCACCACCGATATTAAGATACTCAGAATAAGAGCGGGGATGTACGGCATCAACAGATAAAATGAAAGCGCTATGGTCTGCCATACTTGGTACAAAATCAATCAGGTTCATTGATACACCGAATCTGAATGTAAGAGGCAGCTGAAAATTCTCCCGTTCATAGGCAATTTCTCTTGAGAAGTTGCTAATCGACATACCAAATGCTAAGCTTTTATAACCTGTTTTATAGATAGTACCAAAGTCAAACGCAAGAACATCCAGAGCATATTCTTTTACCTGATATGTTGTATCTGTTGTTAATACAGAATCTCTTATAACACGATTATAAACAGGAACAAGACTGTTACCAAGATTCTGATATGCATACTTTATTCTTCCGCCAACTGAAAATTCCTGCGAAAGTTTTTTACCGTAAACAAGTTTTAAGGCATATGAATACGGTTCGGGATATCCATTAAGATCAACAAATCCCTGCTCGTTATTAGCAACGCTTGTAAATTTGAATTCACCATAATTGACTCTTGTAAAATCCAAACCAATAACACCGTATTCTCCCTGAAACGGAGCGAATGCAACAGCGCCTGAAAAATATTTTATATCTGCTATCCAGGTCATTTGGCTTACACCTGCCTGTACAAGTGAAGTCATATCTGCAATACCCGCGGCGTTATAAAACATGGAAGTTGCTGTTCCACCGACTGTAGTAACTGCCTCACCCATACCTGTTGCTCTGGCATCCGTACTTACACTTAAGAAACCAAATCCCGTTTGCGCCAGTTTTACCTGTGGACTTAAGTTGGAAACAAAAATAAATTGTGTAAGAATAGAAAGTAGAATTACGGGCAGAAATCGCTTAGAGATAAACATAGTAGTTTTAATTTTCATAATATGCGATACTCCTTTGTTGAGATGCAAAAAACTTCGTGTAAAAAATCACCTGAGGAAAAAACTAAATACGAGCTTAAATGGTTTTTATAAGATGATAAATGATTAGATGGCACAACAGGACCTATGTTAAATGAATTGTTAATAATTCAATCCAGCCAGTACAAAGTCTGCTAAAGGAAAAAACTATAGTAAGATGAAACAACATTCTTTAAGCTCTCCTCCAAGAAAACATCCAAGATGTGGTATTTTATTTCCCTTTTTCGGTTGCAATATTAATTATTATATATTGAAATGTCAATCGAATGTTCCGTTGAATCAATTTAAAATTCGCATTCAAATTTTGGGAACTTGATAAAACGAATTGATTTTTTTAAGGATGCGGAAATGAAATTCATCAATCAACGCGGGCTTAATGATTTAAGATAATCTATCTATTCTATATGTAGAAGATTTTGATTTGTTTTCAATCTTAATAATATGAAAATATAAACAGGCAGTTGCTTATACCGGTTTCACCAGAACAATGGTTATATCATCATTCTGTTCATAGTTTCCACGGAAAGTTTCAATTGATCTCATCACTTCAGACATGATTTCTTTTACCGGTTTGGAATTATTATTCTTAATTACCTCAGCCAAACCTTCAATTCCATACAAATCATTTTTCTCGTTCATTGCTTCACTTATGCCGTCAGAAAAGAATACAAATACTTCATTATGTTTAAATGGAATTTCAATTTCCTCAAGTGATTCTTCAAATATTTTTCCTTCTTCCAGTCCTAAACCAATTCCTTTTGACTGAAGAATGTTTATAGAATTATTTACAATTAATAAAGGAGCATGACCTGCTCTGCAGAATTTAATGGATTTGGTTGCCGTATCAATTAAGGCAAGGCTTACAGTAATAAACCAGTTCCGCTCAATATTCTCATATATTTTTTTGTTTATTTGTACAAGAATATCTTTGGGTGAGCTTCCTTCAACACAATAAAGCTGAACCATAGTCTGGAGTTTGGACATATAAATAGAAGCGGACAAACCTTTGCCTGAAACATCCCCGACAATTACAAAAAGCTTTGTCGGAGAAACCTGTATAAGATCAAAATAATCACCGCCAACCTGCATAGCAGGAATCATTTTACCGCAAATTTCTAACCCTTCTAATTTGGGCAGTTCTTTAGGAAGCAGGCTTTCCTGAATTTTTCTTGCGTTCTCAAGATCTCTTTCTATGGTTAGCTTCTTTACTTCCGATTCATATAAGCGCGCATTCTCAAGAGCAACACCCGACTGGTTAGCAGCAGCACAAAGTAATTCTATATCTTTACCCGCAAACTCTGAACCCGAATATTTTACACCGAATAAAAGAAGTCCGATTATTTTAGATTTTATTATCATCGGAACAACAGTAAAAATTTCTTCTGCTAACAGTAATTCACTTTCTGCCGGGAATATCTCCGCAAATTTCTGCTGATCGATGAAAGGTTGCTGATTTATTTTAATCCGGTCCATAACATAGTTATGTAAAAGCTTGTTATCATCATTTATTCTCATGTTGGTCGTGGTTATACCAAATTCCCGTTTCAACAAATAAACAGCCGAATTGTTTTCCTGCAGTAAAATACCAAAGCGTTTTATCTTCAAAGATGAAACGAATGTTTCAGTCATATTATCCAGGATGTTATCTTTGCCAACAATAGTAACAACTTCATTACTGAATTTTAAAACTACTTCCTGGTAAGTAAACTGCTCGGGATAAAATTTCCGTGTTAGCCATCTCTGGAATTTTTCTTTTGTCGATTGAAAAACGAATGCGAATATTACGAATGCAATTGCAGCAATCGCACTGCGATACTGAGTGCCTATTGCAAGCCCGATACTTTGGCCAAGTACATAAGAAAACAACAAGTAGATTATTGCGATAGATGCAGTTGCTACACCATATATTATAGTATTCTTAACAACAACGCTTATATCCATTAATTGATATTTAAATATAGAATAGGCAAATGATACCGGTATTAAAGCCACCAGTATGATGGGCATATAATATTCCGGACTGTTGAATATTGTATCGGCAATAACATTTGCAAGAGTATTCACATAAACCACAGAAAGCAAACCAAGAGTGTAAGCAATAAGAATTATAAAGTAAGGTTTTCTTTCTTCCTTGGTTTTAATTCTTCTGTAATTAATAAAAAGCAAAATAAATCCCACCAGTAGGCCGACGCCAATTCCGGCATTTGCGATTCTAACAACCAGCTGATACATTGTTGGATTACCAGGGATATATACAACAAACCATCTATATAAGTAGGTAAGAAGAAACAATACTATTGAAGAAATAACTAAAGCTTTTACAAGCCATTTCTTTTCAATTATCCTGAATGGTTTGGGAAACAGCAGAAAGAAATACACGAGCATAAACGGCAGGGCAAAGGCACCTGCAGACCAGATAACGTCAAAAGTTAATACGAATCCTAAATATTTCATCATTGGATTTGAATCAAACGCATCTGAGATAAGAAGAATAGACATGAAAAGGACAAATGCAACACCTATCCTGTAAAACACTCTTTGAACTTTACCGTCAATTTTCCCCATGACAACTATAAAACCAACAACAAGCCAGATAAACCCAAGCAGGGCAATTCCAAGGTTACCAAAGCTTATCAGTTTTTTAATATAAACCAATCCTTCAAGCTTCTTCCCGTTTCTTTCGAAGACGTATTTAGCAAAGTCCCCGGTTACTCTTTTATTAAGAGTAATCTGAGCTTCATTTGCGTTTCTTACTTTTACATCATCAATTTCCAGCAAAATATCGCCGTCTCTTATTCCTGCATTCCAGGTTACACCGTCAACCTTTACATTACGGAAAGTTAAAATGACTGTATGATTATATCCTTTTGACGGTTCCCAGATACATTCATCATTCGAAACAGGATTCAAAACAAGGATATAATAGAAGTTGATTAATGCAATTATTCCCGTAACAACTGCGGATAAAATTGTCAATCTAAACCGATGTTTAATAAGGAACAGCTTAATTGTTTTCATATTATTTTACTTTAATAATCATAAGAGTTATATCGTCTGACTGAATTGCACCATCTGCATAGTTTTGTACTTCAGTAATAATATCCTTCATAATTTCATCCGGACTTTTAGAATAATTACCTGTTACTATTTTTTCAAGTTTCTCTTCGCTGAATTCTTCCATCTTTTTATTCATTGCCTCGGTAACGCCATCCGTAAATAAAACTATTACATCATCACTCATCAATTCGACGGTTTCAGACAAATAAGGTTTTACCGTTTTCAGAATTCCAAGTATCATTCCCCCCTTACAAAACTTCTTTATTTCCCCTTTTCTGATTATGTACGGCGGATTATGGCCTGCGTTAACATAAGTGATGCTTTTTTTACTTTCATCAAATATGGCCCAGAAGAAAGTAATAAAATTTTCACCCATTGTATTTTCGGAAACAAGATCATTTATAATGCCGGTTGCCTCACTTAATTCCATTCCGTGCTTCGCGGTTATTTTAAGAAATGCCTGCAGGTTCGCCATTAATAATGATGCGGGCACACCTTTTCCGGAAACATCTGCAATTGCAACAAGACAACTGTTTTCATCAAGTTTCATAATATCATAATAATCGCCGCCAACCTGTTTTGATGACAGGTTCATTGCAGCAATATCAAAACTTTTTAATTTAGGAATTGATTTCGGGAAAAGATTTTTCTGGATATTCCTTGCAATCTCAAGGTCTTTCTCCATTTTCTGCTTTTCGAGAGTTTCCTTGAATAGTCTTGCATTTTCAATTGATATCATAGCAAGGCTGCCGATAGAATAAATAAATTCAATGTCGGAATCCGAATAAGGAATATTTCCAATACGTTTGCCAAGTAAAATTAATCCTTTCGTTTCCTGCTGAATCTGCATCGGGATTATAACTTCCACACCAAGCACTGCAAGTTCTTTAATCTCATCGTCAAAATTTTCCTTTCTAATAGAATTTACAATTTTGCTTACATTCCTGTTTTGAAGTATGGACAGCAAATATTTCTGAGGAAATTTTGAATCAAGAATATTCAAACCTTCGGACTCGCATACGATTACAGAGTAATTAGAAACCATCAGCTGACCGATAATAGAATAGATTAGCAGCTTTACAAGTCTCTGAGTTTCAAGTACACCGCTGAATTCTTTACTTAGTTCAAACAGAGATGAAAGCATAGTAACTTTGGAATCAAGTTTTCTATTTATCTTTTTAAGCTTTTCAACAATAATTGAATTATCAATTGCGGTAGCCGCTACATTTATAATTGTGTTTAAGAATTCTTTATCATCAGAAGAATATTCTTTTTTATTAATTCTTTCGCCAAGAAAGATCATTCCCAGTATACCATGAGATGATTTCACCTGCATACAAAAGACAAGGTTGTTCGCGGTTTCAAATTCAATTAAAGTATTGTTGGAACAGGCAATATCATTACTTTTTATTAAAGGGAAATTATCTTCTATTTCTTTAGGAAACCCCTTGGCAATTTTTATTTTAAGAATGTCGTCATCAAATAAAGCTACAATACCTTTGGTGGTGTGAAATTTACCAAAACAGGTAAGCAGTAAATTGTTTAGTATTGCTTTAAGGTCAAGGCTGGAGTTTATATATTTTCCGAAATCGACAAGAGCAGAAAGGTTTCTTTGAGCGGCAATTGTATCTATACTTTCCATACAATTTACCTTGAAAGATATTTTACGAGAACAACCTGGTTTTTATTATCAACGGAAGGATTATACTTTACTTCATCCATTAATTTTTTCATAAGGTAAATACCTAATCCGCCAACTTTATGCTGCTGATAATATTTTTTAATATCGGGGACAGGAACGGTATCGGGATTAAAATCCAGACCGAAATCGGTAATGGATACAGTAAGTTTATTATCGAAAAGCTTTGCATTAATAACTATATCGCCATTAGGAGAATTTTTATAGGCATGTTTAATAATGTTAGTGCAGGCTTCATCAACCGCAAGAGAAATTTTATCAATAACATCATCAGAAAAACCGGACTGAGCAGAGACAGCTTTTATAAACTCTCTGATCCGTTCAAGGTTATCTGTTGTGCTTTTAACCTTTAATTCTTTTTCTATTGAGTTATGGTTATTAATCAAGATTAACTCTTCGGAATAAAATTTTTGATAGCTTCAACTTCATCCTGATAGAACTCATATAGAAGTGGAAAACCGAGTAAATCGAAAATGTTATAAACCTTGGGGGACATATTTGAAAATTTGATATCACCCTTATTATCGCGCATTGTTTCTACGTAAGCCATAAAAACACCAAGGCCGGCGCTGCTTATGTAGTTAAGCTTTTCGAAATTAACAACAACTTTATATTGCTTGTCATCGATAAGCCTGGTAAAAACATTTTCAAGTTCCGGTGCAGTATGTGCATCAAGATAACCCTGTAAGTCTATCACACTTACCTGATCATCCTGGCGCATAAGCACATTAAAGTCTGCCATTAACTATCTCCCACGTTTTTATTTTTTGTAGAAATCCATTTAAAAACGACCAACGTTATATCATCGTGCTGCGGATTACCTTGAGAAAATAAACTTATTTCTTTTATTATGTTGTTAGATAATTCATCAATCGGTTTGCCGGAGTTGTTTAAAATCAGTTTCTCGAACCTTTCCATTCCGTAATCGTCCAGCATTCCGTTTTTAGCTTCTGTAATTCCGTCTGTAAACAATACTAATATATCATTTTCTTTTAATTTAATCTCTATTTCTTCCAGATTGTTTTCAAAATTCATTGTATGGTCCAGACCTAAACCAAGTCCGGATGATTTGTATTCGCTTATGCTTCCTTCCCTTGATAGGAGCAATGGAGTATGACCGCATCTTGAGAAAATAACTTTTTCGTTTGCAAGATCAATAATTCCGAATATCGCGGTAACAAAACTCTTTTTATCAAGGCTGAATTTTAAAATTTCATTAGCCTTAATTAAAATATTTCGAGGGCTGTCAATCAACTTAGCAAGCGAACCGAAAATTCCTTTAATCTCCGCCATAATGAAAGCGGCAGAAATTCCTTTGCCGGAAACATCTGCAATAACAAAACCCAGCCTGTTATCACTTAAATTAAAAAAATCATAGTAATCTCCGCCTACTTCAAAAGCAGGGATGAAAAAAGCTGAGATTTCAAGATCGTCAATCTTTGGTGTTCTATCCGGCAGAATTTTATATTGAACTTCCCTTGCCACATCAAGTTCTTTTTCAAGTCTTTCCTTTTCAATTGATTCTTTTAGCAGTTTAGCATTTTCAATTGCAACTGCGGCATAGTCTGCAAAAGCTCCAATGGATTTCTGGTCATCATCATCAAACAATTCATCGGCTCTTCTTGCGGCAATAAGATAACCGTTAACATCATTATGAACCTTTAACGGTGCAACTGCCAGCGAATTAAAATTCTTTACCTGCTGTTCAGACTTATTATGATTGACAGAGTTTAATTTAATTGTCTTTACCGAAGAGATTGATTTTAAATTATGCTCCGTTGTAAGGGATAAAACTATTTTGTCCGCTTCAACATAGCTAATATTTTTTACAGCCCGTACAGAGAGAACATTTTCTTCATTAGTAACAAGCCAGGCGGAATCTGAGTTACAAACCTGGGTTGTAATATCTGTAACCGTATCTGCCAATTCTTTGAAATCAAAAACCTGAGTTAACAGTTTACTTAAGTTAATAAGAGACGAAGCTTCCTGCGCCTTACGATCAAAAGCCGCTGCAGTAGGAAGATGGAACAAGGTTGTAAAAAATATTATACCGAAGAAATTCGCTCCGTAAATCATCATCAGCATTAGGTACTGGTGCAGCGATGGAGAAAACTCAACCAACAATTTATTCCCGGGGTTATCAGAAGCGCAAAGGACAATATTAACAATAAATAAAACCGTTAATACTGTTGATATAATTATTAGCTGAATCTTTTCCTTTTTTGTAAGGAAAGCAATCCAGGGAATTCTTATTGAATTAATTGAGATGAGCAGAATTGTTACAACCATCAGCGCCGGCTGAATATAATCAATCTTCGGATCAAGAAAATTAATATTGTTGGATAACGATGTAAGAATAAGAAAAGCTACAAGGGTATTAAAATAAAATTTCGGGTTTTTCTTTTGCCTTAAAAAGAATAAGACTGTAAATACTGCAAATATGTATCCAAGCGTCATAATGAAAATAAAATTATAGAACGTGGAAGCAATGGAATACATAAAGTTATCGCGTGTTAGACCTTCAAAGACTTTATAGATTATAGGACGAAGCGAGGATAATACGAAAAAGATAATTGCACTAAGTATACCCGCATTTAAAACAATTGATAACGGTTTATAATTTTTACTGCGGATAAATTCAAGCAGGTAAACCGTAACAAAGTAGTAAGTACAAAATACAAGCGCTTCATTCGGAATTAACCACCAAAGTGTATTGCCGTAAGGCAGAATCAATTTGTATAAAAAAAGAATTACAGAAAATGCAATGGCATTTTCCAACTTATAAGTACGGTCAAACCTGAACAGATTAAATTTCATTAATAACCAAGTCTATTTATTGTTTTGATTTTGATACTTAAGTCTCTTTAATTCTTTCTTCATCTTTTCCATTTCCTTTTTAAATTCGGCTTTTTCTTCGTTGCTCATTGAATCGTCCATACTTGCTTCAACACCTGTATTAATCAATTCGGCAAGCGAATCTGCAAACTCTTCGGAAATACCGGAAGTAGATAAAGCAACTTTAACTGCATCCAGACTTTGGTTAACAATTTCACCAACATCGGGCAGAGGAATATTCAGTTCATAGCCGTACGAATTTGAATCGGAATAATTATTTGTTCCTCCTGAATTCTTTTTGACGCTTGAAGATCTTGCGGGTCTTTTCTGTTTTTCAATAAGCGGTTTTAATGATTCATTCATTTCTGCAAGTTCAGTTTTTAAATCCTCAAGTTCAGATAGATCAACTTCGGGTATTTCTATATCCGGAATTTCAATATCAGGAATCTCCACACGGCAATAGCTGTTATCCATCTTTAGTTTTATGTTTTCCTTAGACAGCTTTTGAGAAATTTTCGGAATGATCTTATCGAAAGCAATTTTCAAATTTATATTTTTATTAATGTTTGAAAATTTCTTTTCTAGTTCAGCAGATTTCAATTCAATTTCTCTTGCCTTCCTTTCCATTTCCTTTTCATCATAACGATATTTATGAGAGAATATTGTATCCGGTGTAATAAAAATGAACCTGTCATTTTCATTTGTCCTGGCTTCCGTAATCATTTTATCAACGGCAGGATTATTCATTAATGATGCATAAAGCGAAGCATCCTTGTCAAGTTTATCAATTTTTTCCAGCCCAAGATATCTGAACACATCTGCTTTGATTGCTTTGTTCAGGTTCCAGAGATCATAGTTTATTGCTATTGTGTTTTTATCGTTTACAAGTATTTGCTTTTCAAGATCCCCGGAATAAGATTCAAGTATAGAATCAACTTTGATTCTCTGTTTTTTTGTAAGCTTAAGGTTATCTTCAAAACTTGCAAGGTCGGTATTCTCACTTTCTTCCTGCGATGCATTTCTGAATTCAAAATAATTATTCTTGTCTGTTACATCACTCAGCTTGAAGTACTGCTTCCCGGATTTATCCAGCGGCAGTGAATTATTAAAGGCGAAGTTATATACATCTTCCTTTGAAACAGATGAACCTGTAAAGAGTGGTTTTAAATTTTCTGTATAAAATGCCGCGATGGTTTTTTCCTGCTCGTGGACTATTTCATCAATATTTTTTCTCTTGAAGAATATGACAAGCGCTACGGTAAGCAGAACTAATCCCGCAATAGGAAGCCACTTTTTAAAAAAAAGCGATCGAGATGCATTTTTTTCCATAAGAAAATCCAATCATAATAATTCATCGGATTAGGTAAGTTGCTAAGTGAACAATTCCGATTCAAAAGGTTGCAGCAAAATTTTTAATGTCTCCCTTGCCCTGAATATTCTTGATTTAATAGTACCGACTTCGGTATCAAGCATATCGGCAATTTCCTTATAACTTAATCCATCCATTTCTCTCATAACAAGCGGAACTCTTAATTTCTCAGGTAATTTTTCAATTGCTGCGTGAACAACTTCGTGCATATCAACATTTTCATTCTGATGTCTTGTTCCGTACTCGGCATCTGAATCATTATCTTTAATAGGAACAAATATGCTCCTTATCTTTATCTTTCTCAGATGATCCTTACACTTATTAACCGTTATCCTGTAAAGCCAGGTGGTAAACTGGGATTCAAACCTGAAGAATTTAAGTTTGCTGAAAACACTTATAAATACTTCCTGTGAAATATCATCTACAAGTTCACGGTTTCCAATCGTAAGAAACACAAGGTTTCTAACTTTATCCTTATGTTTAAGAACAAGTGTACGAAAAGTCGTCTCGTCTCCTTCTATAAATTTCTTTATAAGAATAAAATCTTCATCAGAAGTATTAGAAGGTATATTAATTATTTCGTCTTCGTTTTTATTTTCAGTCATTTCATTAGACGATATAATGGTTTCCGGGTTCCGTTTAACTTAATTGAAAAAAAGAATAATAATTCTAAAGGAAAACATACTGGAATACCCTTATAAATTAATAAGGGAAACAAACACCCATAAATTAACAATAAATTCTCTTAATTTGCTTGCAAAAATAAAAGTGACTGATTAAATTTGAACGGAAAAATACAGGAGCAATAATGAAAATGAAAACTGTTGAACAGTACAACGCTGTTATTATTGAAATTAAGGGAAACATCATGGGTGGTCCCGAAGCCGGTGAACTTAATGAATTGCTTCACAAGTTAATTGATGAAGATAAGAAAAACGTTATTATCGACCTTTCTGACGTTAAGTTTATGAACAGCTCCGGACTTGGTATGCTTATAAGCGCATATACCACAATGAAGAACGGCGGCGGAAATCTGAAACTCGCTAACGCTACAGAAAAAATCAACAGCCTGCTCTTGATTACAAAACTTGTAACAATCTTTGAAAATTTTGATTCGGTTGACGAAGCTGTAAAAAGTTTTTCAAAATAAGTTGATTTTTTAATTTGAACATAGAACTCCGGTTCTTTACCCGGAGTTTTTTGTTTTCCTTCCATGTTTAATTACATTGAATCGAACTAATACGGAGAATAAGTAAGATGAGTGTGTCAATACTTGTTGGCAGCCAGTGGGGTGACGAAGGTAAAGGTAAGGTTGTAGATATTTTAAGCGAAAAGTTTGAGATTGTTGCAAGATACCAGGGCGGCGCTAACGCAGGCCACACAGTTCAAATTGGCGATAAACAGTACATCCTTCATCTTATTCCTTCAGGAATTTTACGCGAGAATGTTATTTGTGTAATTGGTAACGGCGTTGTTATAGATCCTAAAGCCCTTTTAGATGAAATTGAAATTCTTGAAAAGAATAATATTAAAGTTTCCGGCAGGTTATTTATAAGCCAGAACGCTCATCTCATTATGCCCTATCATAAATTACTTGATCAGATTAATGAAAGTGGCAGTAATAAAATTGGTACAACCGGCAGAGGTATTGGTCCCTGCTATATTGATAAATACGCCCGTAAAGGTATTAAGATTGTTGATTTGTTACATCGTGATACTCTTGAAAATAAAATTAGAATGAACCTTCAGGAGAAAAATAATCTTCTTAAAAAAGTTTATGACAAAGAAGAATTAGATGTTGAAGAAATAATTAAGGAATATACTGAGTTCGATAAGAAAATTGACCAGTACATTAAAGATGTTCCTGTCTACCTTAACAATTCGATAGCAGAAGGCAAATCAGTTTTACTTGAAGGTGCACAGGGAGCATTACTTGATGTTGACCATGGAACATATCCTTTCGTTACATCTTCAAGTCCTACATCCGGTGGAGCCTGTACCGGCACTGGTATTCCTCCTACAAAAATAAATGAAGTAATCGGAATTGTGAAAGCATACACAACCCGCGTTGGTAACGGTCCTTTCCCGACCGAACTTCTTGATGAAGAAGGAGAAAAACTTAGAAAGATTGGTGCTGAATACGGAGCTACCACAGGCAGACCAAGAAGATGCGGTTGGTTTGATGCATTTCTTGTTAAATATTCATGCATGATAAACGGGATTGATTATGTAGCAATCACAAAACTTGATGTGCTTGATACATTTGATGAAATAAAAGTTTGTCTTGGCTACCAGGAAAACGGTAAGATGTTGAAATCATTCCCCACCGATGTTCACCAGTTCGATAAAATTGAACCGGTCTACGAAACACTACCTGGCTGGAAACAGAATATTAATAAAGCCAAAACTTATGACGAACTTCCTGAAGCCACGAAAAATTATCTTGAGTTTATAAGTTCAACGGCAGGATTTAAAATTAAAATTATTTCTGTTGGACCAAAACGGGATGAAACTATACTACTGGATTAGTTTTACCCTGTAAATTTTGATAAGAATTATTTAATATTGCCGGAGTTGAATTTAACACAGAGAAAACATTTGAACTTCAATTCCGGAAAATCAATTAATTTATCTATCACGGAAAAACGAAATTTATTCAGCAATTCCTCATTCATTTTTATCCGTTCAATTTTTAACCAGGGAAATATATAAATGAAAATGTCTGGCGGACCGGCATCTGTTTATTTGAAAACTATTTTAATCGTTCTTGCTATTGGTATTGCAGGCGGAACTTTATTTTACACGAACTGGCTTGTTGAAAGATTACAGCATAAGGACAAACAAATAGTTGAGCTTTATGCTAATGGTTTGCAGTACGTTGTTAATACCGAAGACAATTCCGCCAACCTTACATTTATTTTTGAAAATGTAATTAAGCCGATCGACTTCCCGCTGATATTAACGGGTATGGATGATAAAATAGATTTGAACAATGCAGCAAGTTTCAGAAACCTGAGAATTGATTCTACGCTTTCGCCCGATAAAAAACTAAAGTTCCTTGAGACCAAAATAAAAGAGATGGATGAAATTAATGCCCCGATTATTATCTCTTACCAGGATTCAATTGTGTTCGGCAAAATTCATTACGGCGATTCCGATCTCATAAAGCAACTAAGAAATTATCCTTACTTCCAGATTTTGGCAGCTGCAATGTTAATTCTTATCGGCTATTTAAGTTTCAGCAGTATTAAGCGAAGAGAACAAAGCAACATTTGGGTTGGTATGGCAAGAGAAACCGCACATCAGCTTGGTACTCCAATTTCTAGTTTGATGGGTTGGTCGGAAATGATAAATCTTAATTACAAAAACCCGGATAAGGTTCAGGATATTGCCGGAGAACTAAACCAGGATTTAATAAGATTAAACAAGGTTGCTCAGAGATTTTCTAAGATTGGTTCAAATCCGGAATTGAAAAACCACAATCTTTATGAAGAACTTGAACGCATTATAAGATATTTTGAAAGAAGAATTCCACAACTCGGGAAAAATGTTACGTTAAAAATTGAAGGCCAGGGAACCGTATTCGCAAAATTAAATTCCGAATTATTCGAGTGGGTAATTGAAAATCTTATAAAGAATGCACTTGATGCAATAGAAAGTAAAGTTGGCAAAATTACTTTCCTTATTACTGAAAAGACTAAAACCGTGGAAATTGATGTGGCAGATACCGGCAAAGGCATTGAGCTTAAAAGAAGGAAAGATATTTTCAGGCCCGGTTACAGCACCAAAAGACGCGGCTGGGGATTGGGTTTAAGTTTATCAAAACGAATAATCGAAGGGTACCATAAAGGAAAGATATTTGTTAAGAGTTCCAGCCCGGAAGGAACAACATTTAAAATAATTCTAAGAAAATAATCCCGGGCATATTTATCAGCCTTTGCCTGAGTCGAGGGAGAATTAAGACATTGCGAGCATTGTCTCTATTGGTTTTAGTGCTCTTAATCTGAGTTCTTCATTCATTTCAATTTTTGGAGAAAGGTTTTTCATACACAGGTAAAGATTCTCAAGATTATTTTTTTTCATATGAGGACAGACATTGCATGAGCAACCTTCGCTCATCGGTGCTTCAACAAATATTTTCTCCGGTCTTACTTTCTTCATCTGGTGAATTATTCCCGGTTCTGTTGCAACAATAAATTTATCTGCCGGGCTTTCCTGTATATATTTTAACAAAGCGCTTGTTGAACCAATAAAATTTGCATACATCAAAAAAGTATCTTCGCATTCAGGATGTGCAATAACTTTAGCATCCCGATGTTCATACACAACATCAAGTAACTTCTTTTCACTAAAATGTTCATGAACAATGCAGGAACCATTCCATAAAAGCATATCCCGCCCGGTTTTTTTGACTAAATATCTACCGAGGTTTTTATCGGGAGAAAAAAGAATTGGTTTATCCACCGGAATCTCGTTTATAATTTTTTCAGCATTGCTGGAAGTACAGATAATATCACTTAGAGCCTTAACTTCCGCAGAACAATTTATGTAGGTAACAGCAATATGATCCGGATGTTCTTCCCTGAATTTTTTAAAATCATTTGGCAAGCAGCTATCTGCAAGTGAGCAACCTGCTTCCATTGAAGGAATAATAACCATCCTGTCAGGATTTAATATCTTAGCAGTTTCAGCCATAAAATGAACACCGCAAAATACAATCACATCTGCTTCTGCGGCTTTGGCTCTACGAGCTAATTCAAGACTGTCGCCAATATAGTCCGCTAAATCCTGTATATCATCATCCTGGTAATAATGGGCAAGTATTACAGCATTAAGATCATTTTTTAATTTTACAATTTCATTACGATAGAATGCTTGTTCTTCTGCAAACATTATTAATTCTCTTTTCATTTACTTGTTACAAATTTAGCTTATATAAAAATTTTAATTCAAGACAAAAAATTATATTTAAATTAAATCGGATTCCTACATCCAAGAAAAAAGAAAAGTTGTTTTCTCAAAAACAAATAGACAAAAAAATAAAAACTTGAATTTCGGTTCAAAAATGAAAACCTTTACATGGCATTATCATTGTTTCCGTTTTTACGCTGCTGTGAAGCAGATTAAAACATAGTTTCTCATCCCTCCTTTAAATGACAAACTATCTGCCGTGGTTGTGCCCTCTTCCACGGCAGTTTTATTTTA
>QZKB01000034.1 GCA_003599415.1 Ignavibacteriales bacterium
TCACAAATATTGCAGCAAGTACAACTGAGATTAGCCCTGCTTTATCATCCTGAATTTTAATTTCAGTTACCGGAGTTCTGAAATACATATAAACCACAACACGAATATAAAAGTAAACGCTGATAGCGCTGGATAAAACTCCGATAATTGCAAGCCATGTTAATTTAGCTTCAATGGCAGAAATGAAGACATAGTACTTTCCAAAGAATCCTGCAAACGGTGGCAGGCCAGCCAGAGCAAACATAAACAAAGACATCAATGCAGCAAGTGCAGGACTTCTGTTGCTTAAGCCGGAATAAGATTCCAACTCAAGGTTGCTGTCATTCTCACCTTCAATTATTGCTATTACTCCAAATGCACCAAGGTTCATAAAAATGTAAGCAGCCAGGTAAAAAATAATTCCTGCAACACTTTCGTAATTTCCTGCCGCTAATCCGATTGACATATAACCGGCGTGAGCGATTGATGAATAAGCAAGCATTCTCTTTAAATTATTCTGAGAGATTGCAACTATACTTCCGTAAACCATCGATAATGTTGCAATGACAGCAAAGTACGGCATGAAAATATTTTTGTTCACGGCGGATAAAAATATTCCAACAAAAATTATTAAGACGCTGAAAGCTGCAGTCTTTCCGCCGGTAGACATTAAACCTGTAATTGTAGTTGCCGAGCCCTGGTAAACATCAGGGACCCACATATGAAAAGGAAATGCGGCTATCTTAAAGGAGAAGCCTATAAAGAATAACAACATTCCGGTTACAAATAAAATATTTGAAGAGAGGGTTCCGAAGTTTGCAATTATGTTATCAATTGAAGTTGAACCTGCTGAGCCGTAAATAAGTGCGATACCGTAAACAATAAATCCTGTAGCAAATGAGCCAAGTAAAAAATATTTCAATGATGCCTCATTGGCTGAAGATTTTCGTCTGTTAATACCTGCAAGAACATAAAAACAGATTGACATCAACTCTAATCCCATAAAAACGATAAACAGGTCTTTGGCTCCTGCCATCAACATCATACCTAGCACAGAACTCATCAGCAGAATATAATACTCACCGAAGTGACTACCGTATTTTTTTATATAATTGTTAGAACTTAATACTACGAGGATTGCAGCGGAGTTAAACAGAATATTGAAAATTCCCGGATTGCCACCCGATGCAAACATTCCGTTATAGATTACTGCCTGATAATTTAACAAAGCAAATTGAGTTATAACAACAGACAGGAACACCAATACAGAGAACCACGGAAGTACAGAAACGCTTTTCTTAGAATACATTTCTATTACTACCGTTAAAATTATTCCTACTCCAAGAATAATTTCCGGCAAGATTAATTGTAGTTCTTGTATATAATTCATAATTGCAATTTTATGATAGCTATAATTCTATCAGTCTATTTAGTAATATTTAAAATATTGTTCTCAACAACCGGCTTTGCAGTAACCTGCTGAATTAAAACTTTACTTGTCTTCTCAGTTATCTTAAGAAAAGTATTCGGGTATATGCCAATCCAAATTACGAAAATAAAAATTGGAACCAGGACAAATAATTCCCTGCTGTTTAAATCTTTAAGATTATTAAGCTGAGCATGTCGCACTTCTCCAAATACAACTCTCTGGTACATCCAAAGTAAATAAACAGCGGCAAAGATTACTCCAGTACTAGCAAAAACCGTAAACCACCAGTTATTAAGCACTGGCGATTTGAACGAGCCAAGCAAAATCAGAAACTCACCAATGAAACCATTTAGTCCAGGCAGACCTATTGATGAAAGCGAAGCAATCATTAATAAAGTCGAATACACTGGGACGATCTTTGCGATTCCACCATACTGGGCAATTTCTCTTGTATGAGTCTGATCGTAAATCATTCCAACCATAAGGAAGAGAATACCGGTTGATAAGCCATGGTTAATCATCTGGATTACACTTCCCTGCATCGATTCTAAAGTAAGAGCAAAAATTCCAAGCACAACAAATCCTAAATGAGATACGGAAGAGTAAGCAACAAGTTTCTTCATATCTTTCTGTACCATTGAAACAAGTGCGCCGTAAATAATTCCAATTATTGCGAGCACAGAAATTAATGGTGCAAACTTTATTGCAGACTGCGGAAACAACGGAAGACAAAATCTTATTAATCCGTACGTTCCCATCTTAAGCAAAACTCCTGCAAGTATAACTGAACCTGCGGTTGGGGCTTCAACGTGTGCATCAGGCAACCAAGTGTGAAATGGAAAGATGGGGACTTTGATTGCAAAACTTATAAAGAAAGCAAAGAACATATAAGCCTGAATGTTTCTAGCTATCGTCGGACCGATCTTATAAAGTTCTAAAAGATTAGTAGTGAAATATCCTGTAGTTCCGGAAGCATAAACGCCAAGCCAAATAATGGCAACAAGCATAAGTAAGCTGCCTGCCATTGTAAAAATGAAAAACTTAACTGCCGCATAAATTTTTCTTTCGCCGCCCCAAATACCAATTATAAAATACATCGGTATTAGCATTGCTTCCCAGAAAATGTAGAAGAGGAACAAATCAAGTGAAACAAATACACCAATCATTCCTACTTCAAGTAAAAGCATGAAGAAGGTAAATTCCTTTACTTTCGTCTTTATACTTTTCCAGGTTGAAATTAAAGTAAGCGGAGTAAGAAATGTTGTTAGTAAAACAAGCAGCAAAGATATTCCATCAACTCCAACAAAATAACTTATGTTAAGATTTTTTATCCAGGCAATTTTATGCAGAAGCTGGAACTCACCTTTGGTTTGATCAAAACTGAAATAAGCAATTATGGAAATAACAAAAACCACCGATGTTAATATTACTCCAAGCCATCTTATCAATTCCTCCTTTTCCTTTTTAATGAAAAGAAGAAGCAGGCTTCCGATAAGCGGAACAAGAATTAAGTATGTCAGCAGCAAATTATTTTCCATATCACAATGTTAAAATAATCCAAAGTAAAGTTAATGCTATTCCAAGCATCATAATGATTGCGTAGAATTGAGTTACACCAGTTTGAATTAGCCTGATATAACCGGAAATTTTATTTATAAGTGATGCCGTTCCGTTAACAAATCCATCAATAATTCTTGTATCAGCAATTTTCCAGAGGAATGATTCCGAAGTTACCTTAATAGGATTTACAACAGTGGCGTCATATACTTCATCAACATAATATTTATTCCAGAGCAGTTTGTAAATGCCACCAAATTTAGCTGATACAACTTCTGCAATACTTCTTTTTCTTGTATAGATAACAAAAGCTAAATACATTGAGATAACAGCAACGGCTATTGATATTGTCATTAAAAGGATTTCTTCAAAATGAGTATGATTATTAAAGTAATCGAGCTTCCGCTCCGCATTGCTGAATACCGGTTCTAACCAGTTATGAAATAAATTTCCATTTTCTCCGGAAAACAGTTCCGGAATTCCAACATATCCACCAAAGATTGATAACACAGCAAGTATCATCAATGGAATTGTCATAACTTTTGGAGATTCGTGCGGGTGAACATCGTGTCCAAATCTTTCTTTGCCAAGAAACGTTAACGATACTAACCGGAACATGTAAAATGCTGTTATTGCTGCAGTCAGTGCTCCGATAATCCACATCAGCAATGAACCCTGCGAAAAAGAAAACCAAAGTATTTCATCTTTACTAAAGAAACCGGATAAACCCGGAAAGCCTGATATTGCAAGAGCGGCAATTGTAAACGTTGCATATGTAGCAGGCATATAATTTTTCAATCCGCCGTAATGCTGGATGTCCTGCTTTTCGTGCATTGCATGAATTACAGAACCGGCGCCAAGAAATAATAATGCTTTGAAAAATGCGTGAGTCATTACATGAAAAATTCCGGCGCTGAATGCTCCAACGCCCATAGCAACAAACATATAACCAAGCTGGCTTATTGTTGAATAAGCTAAAACTTTTTTAATATCGTTTTGTACTAAACCGATTGTAGCTGCAAAGAATGCTGTAAGCAAACCAATTATTGCAACAACTATCATTACTGCTGGAGCAGATGCAAAAATGATTGAGCATCTTGCAACCATATAAACGCCGGCAGTAACCATTGTAGCGGCATGAATTAAAGCCGAAACCGGAGTTGGACCGGCCATTGCATCCGGTAACCATACAAATAACGGAATCTGTGCTGACTTTCCTGTTGCGCCGATAAATAAGAAAAGAGCAATAAAACTAAATGTTGTTGGAGAGATAGAGAACATATTTGCTTTGGAAAATACATCACGGAAATTCAGACTTTCGAAAGTCATATAAATAAGAAACATACCAAGCAGGAATCCGAAGTCACCTATCCTGTTAACAATAAAAGCTTTTTTAGCGGTATCACTTGTAGTGCTGTTTTCAAATTTCCTGTTGTACCAGAAACCGATTAACAGATATGAGCAGAGACCAACACCTTCCCAACCAAGAAACAGAAGAATAAAATTATCTGCAAGAATAAGATTCATCATAGCAAAAATGAAAAGGTTGAGGTATGCAAAGAATCTCCAGAAACCTTTATCACCATGCATATATCCAATTGAATAAACATGAATGAGGAATCCAACACCTGTAACAACAAGAGCCATTATCAAAGATAATTGATCAACAAGGTATGCAGCATTTACGTTTAATCCTCCAACGCTTATCCAGTTAAAGAGATTTACAACATAACTTCTTTCTTCTACAGGCAGGTTTAAAGTTTGAATGAAAGCCCCAAGCGCTACAATGAATGAGAGCCCAACAGAAGCGCTTCCGATAATACCGATTATTTTTTCGTTCTTAATTTTACTTCCGAATAATCCGTTTATCAGAAATCCTGCAAAAGGCAGCAAAGTTGTAAGATAGATTAATTCTCTCATTCAGTTATTACCATTTGAAGATATTAATTTCGTCAATATTTACAGTCAGTTTATTTCTAAAGATAGAGATAATAATTGCAAGACCAACAGCAGCCTCAGCAGCAGCAACAGTCATAACAAAAAACACAAACACTTGTCCAATTGAATTACCAAGGAAGGAAGAAAAGGTTACGAGTGTAAGGTTGGCAGAGTTGAGCATAAGCTCGATGCACATAAAAACTACGATTGCATTTCTTCTTATAAGTACGCCTGTAATTCCAACCGCAAACATAAATGCGCTAAGTATAAGGTAATATTCAATTGGTACAGATGACATTATTTTCTCATTCTAAATTTCTGTTGGATACTACTAGATACTGGATGCTTGATTCTTGATGCTGGATGCTGGATGAAAAGTATCCGTAACCCAGTATCCAGTAACAAGTATCCAGTTTAATTATCCAAACCTTCAAATTTTTTCTTTGCTAAAACAAGAGCGCCAATAGTGGCGGCAAGTAAGAGAAATCCCGCCGCTTCAAAAGCCAAAATATAATTTGTGTAAAGTTCTCTGCCTATTTGTTCAATTGTTCCTGCTTTAATGCTTAACTCAACGTTCTTACTAATTTTTCCACCTGGCCTGGTATAAAAAACCAAATAAGTAATTTGGATAAATACAAACAGGGCAATTCCGGATGCAAAGAGTTTAAGTTTCTTTTTTGCAGTAAACAATCCTTCTTCAGTCCGCATATTAAGAAGCATAAGAACAAAAAGGAAAAGGACCATAATTGCACCGGCGTAAACAATTACCTGTGCAACTGAAATAAACTGTGCATTAAGAAGTAAATACAACCCGGCAAGTGCAAAGAAATTAAGCACAAGAAAAATTGCAGAGATAACAGGATTCGGCCGTGTAATCATTACGACAGAAGACACTGCTGCAACAAGTGCAAATAAAATAAAAAGTATTACTTCAAATGACATAACTTAATCGAAATTTTTTATTTAGCATTAATATTGACTTACATCTGCCTGACGAGAAAGATTTTTCCTCAATAGCACATCATCAATAATAAATTTTAATTTAAGGAGTATTCCTGTAAATCATTCTTGGGAAAGGAATCGTTTCCCTGATATGTTCCAAACCGCAAATCCAAGCAACTGTTCTCTCAATTCCCAATCCAAATCCGGAATGAGGCACAGAACCATATTTCCTCAAATCAAGGTACCAATCAAACGCTTTCTGAGGCAGATTATGTTCCTTAATTCTCTGTAAAAGTAAATCTAAATTATCTTCTCTCTGGCTTCCGCCAATAATTTCACCATAGCCCTCCGGTGCAAGAACGTCTACCGCCATTGCTTTTGATGGTTCATTCGGATCGCGTTTCATGTAAAATGCTTTAACCTCAACAGGATAATGATGAACCATAACCGGCCTGTCGTACTGGTTTGAAATTACAGTTTCATCAGTGCCGCCAAGATCATTACCGTATTCAAAATCAATTCCGTTCTTCTTTAAAATCTCAACCGCCTCATCGTAATGAATGCGTGGGAAAGGCCGTTTTACTTTTTCAAGAAACGAAGTATTCCTTTCAAGAGATTTCAGTTCCTCTGCCCTTTCGCTTAAAACAGTCTGAACAATATATTCTAAAAATTCTTCAGCCAAATCCATGTTATCATATAAATCATTAAAGGCAACTTCAGGTTCAACCATCCAGAACTCAGTTAAATGTCTTCTTGTCTTGGATTTTTCTGCTCGGAAAGTTGGACCAAAAGAATAAACTTTTCCCAGCGCCATTGCACCGGCTTCTGCATATAACTGACCTGATTGAGTTAAATATGCTTTGCCTAAATCAAAGTAAGGAGTTTCAAACAATGTTGACGTTCCTTCGCATGCGGCGGGAGTTAAGATTGGCGCATCCATTAAAGTGAAACCACGATTATCAAAGAAATCCCGGATAGCCTTTATTATTCTATGACGTACACGCATAATTGCGACCTGCCTGCTTGAACGAAGCCACAGGTGTCGGATGTCCATTAAAAATTCAATTCCATGTTCTTTTGGAGTTATTGGATATTCATGTGCTTCACTGATTAACTTCAAATCAGTTACATCCATTTCAAAACCGCCAGGTGCGCGCTTTTCTTCTTTTACGGTTCCTGTAATTTCAATTGATGATTCCTGGCCGAGTCTGTCTGCAAGATTAAAAATTTCTTCACTTACATTACCTTTAAATACTATACACTGAAGAATACCTGTACCGTCTCTTAAAATTACAAAACGGATTTTACCACTTGATCTTTTGTTGTAAAGCCAGCCTGATAAAGTAATTGTCTGACCGACATATTTTGCGAGTTCAGAGATGTGAATTTTCTGCATTTCCCTTCAAAATTGATTGTTAATTTGTTTTTTCAAATATAACTACAAGTCCTTTTAATTCCAAGAATTTGGGCTTATTTACACGTTCCCGGCGCAAAGCAACACATCTGAAAAATTATTATAAAAATTATGAATCAATAATTTGCACTGTTAACAATGCAACTGTAGTTAATAGTTCAATCAAATAAAAATTTCTTTCGGGAAGATAAAAATAATATCGGCAGAAGGCTGGGGGAAAGTTATATTTTTCTTTTCCTGTTTATTTCGAAAAGTAAAACCCCGGTTGCAACCGAAACGTTAAGCGATTGGATTTTTCCGGTCATTGGAATTTTCACAAGGAAATCACATTTCTTTTGAATGATTGGTCTTATTCCCTTTTCTTCGTTACCAACAATTAAAGCAATAGGTAGTTTGTAATCTGGTTCAGTGTAATCTTTTGCATCAAGTAAAGATGAGCCTGCAATCCAGAAACCGTTTTCTTTAAGGTAATCAAGTGCCTGCGGAAGATTTGATACTTTACATATCATCAAATGTTCTGTAGCACCAGCAGAAGTTTTAATTACTGTTTCAGTAATTGTAACGCTTTCATGAATTGTCAATATAATTCCATGAACTCCGGCACATTCTGCCGTTCGCAGAATTGCACCAAGGTTATGCGGATCCTGAATGGAATCTAACACTAAAATTAATGAATGAACTTCCTGTTTTGCATTTTCAACAATCTGCTCAAGTGAAAAATATTTCTGCGAACTTTTAATTGCAATTACACCCTGCGTATGCGGATCGTCAGAAATATTCCTGAATTTGTTGGAAGGCAATTCCGTCAAACTTATTTTGTTATTGCGTGCAAGCTTTTTAATTTCATAAATCGCTTCACCTTTCTGACCAAAAAGGAAATAAATCTTCTCAATGTTTTCACCGGATTTAATCGCTTCAAGAACAGGTTTACGACCAATAAGCAGAACATTTCCCTTTGCTTTATCCTGGTTGTAAAATTTTCTTCCGATGAATTCTTTTGGTTTCATTTACCAGTCATTAAGATTAGTTTTTATGATTCGGTTCTTTAGATTTATCCTTGTCCTTTAAAGGCGGAGGAACAAATTTATTCAACTCTTTCTTTTGTGAAAGATAAAACACTCCGGTTGAACCACATAAAATTAAACCAATTGCGATCAGCTGCGCTTCCGATAAACCGAATAATAATCTTGGATTCAATCTTATAAATTCAATTGATAATCTTTCTATTCCCGCAAGAATAAGGTAGATAAAAAATACTTTTCCATCGTGCCAATTCTGTTTTCTATTTAATCTGTATAGAATGAAAAATATTCCAAGCATAATTAAAAATTCATAAACGGGAGTTGGGTGTAACGGGGTATTATCCGGTACAATTCCATTAGGGTAATTCTGAGCTATCTCGCTTCCCCTGAAAGCATACGAAGGCGGCACGGTTCCGTTTTCATAATTCGTACCCCATGGTAAAGATGTAGGTAAACCGTAATCTCCGTCTCCTGCCAGGTGGCAGCCAATTCTGCCTATACCATATGCAATTGCAAGCGAAGGTGCTAATGCATCACCAAAAACCGTGTAAGGAATTTTTTTCTTCTTTGCTAACATTATAATGGCAGTAGCTGCTAATAAAAATCCGCCGTAAAATGTCAGTCCTCCCGGAGAAAATATTTCACCTAAAGGATCGGCAAGAAAAGCATCCCAGTTTTCAAATAAACTAAAAAGTTTTGCACCAATAATTCCAAAAATAATTGCATACAATGTTATCTCGGTAGACAGATTTGGATCCATCTTTCTGCGTTCAAACTCTTTAGTTAATAGCCAGCTTGCAACAATAAATGCAATACCAAGCATCAAGCCGTAGCTGTATACTGTGAAAGGACCGATTTGGAAAATTCTAGGACACATATTTTAATTTCTTATGATGATGTTTACTATAAAATAACAAAAATGAACCGGCAGAAAAAGTTAGAGATAAAAATTTATTCTCTGAACGAAAAATCTTTTTCCGAAACAAGAAACTCGCAGAATAACCTGTTATTCTTTTTTTCAGGTACAAAGGTTTTAGCTAATTTAATTTCTCTTTTAAAATAGTTGAATTCAAAAACTGCAGTATTCATACTTCCGTCCTGTTTAATAACATTCACAACGTATTCACCGTTTAGTCTTTCAAAATTAACATCAGTAACTGCAGCTGAGACGTGAGGAAGATAATTTATTTTTGCCTGAAGCCCAAGTATGATAATATCGATTACATTTTTATCAACCTGGGATGCAAGCGATACTTCGTAGGCAAAACTTGTAAATTCAGCTATAGTCTGAATTCTGAAACAGCAGAATTCTTTATTTAAGGTCGAATCAAATTTGAAGAAGGCAAGACATTGATATTCTGTTTTATCTTCCTTTGGTGCGGGGATAGCTTTCTTTGCTGCCTCAATATTTTTTTTGCGTGTCTTTGGAAGTTTTGGAATATCTTTAGGTTTCTTTAAAGGCAATTTATTTACCTGTTATCTTATGAAGAATACTTTGTTTTTCATCCAGGCCAAATAATTGCTGTTCTCCGTCGGACATATTTTTAAGCTGAAGTTTGCCTTCTTTATATTCATCGCCACCTCCAAATAAAACAAAAGACGAATTAAGTTTATTGGCTTCACGCATCTGTGCTTTAACACTTCGCTGCATATAATCAATTTCCACAGCCAGACCTTGCTGTCTGAAATATAACGCAAGTTCATATACATTGTCTGTTAAGTTTTCATCAATTCTTGCAATGTATAAATCAATTTTTTCAACCGGGTCTTCAAATGCTCTTTCATTTTCGCAGGCTAATAAAATTCTTTCCATTCCTGCAGCAAAACCAACACCCGGTGTTGGTTTACCTCCAAGTTGTTCAATCAATAAATCATATCTGCCACCACCGCATAACGCACTTTGAGAACCAACTGAACCGCTTACAATTTCAAACGTTGTGTTTGTATAGTAATCCAATCCTCTTACAAGCGCAGCATCTTCTTCAAAAGGAATTCCTGCAATCGTAAGTATCTTTTTTACTTCTTCAAAATGAGCAAGACTATCATCATCAAGATGATCTATAAGCAACGGAGCATTTTTCATTACCTGTTTGTCATTCTCTTCTTTACTGTCGAATATCCTTAGAATATTTGTCTCGTAGCGCTTTTTACTTTCTTCCGAAAGAAGAGTAATTTTATCCGAAAGATATTCCTTCAGAATCAGCTTGTAATTCTCTCTTGATTCGGGTACGCCAAGGGAATTTATTTTAACGCTTAGATTTTTAAGTCCAAGTTCATTCAGAATCTGGTAAGCGATAATTATTATTTCCGCATCTAACTGCGGAGCTTTGCTACCAATAGCTTCAGCGCCAAACTGATGGAACTGCCTGAATCTTCCCGCCTGCGGCCGTTCCTGCCTGAACATCGGAGCAACATAAAATAATTTATTCAAAGATTGTTTTGCAGATAATGAATGCTCGATGAATGAACGAACAACTGAAGCTGTCATCTCCGGGCGAAGAGTTAAACTTGTTCCACCTTTATCAAGGAATGTGTACATCTCTTTACTAACAATATCTGTAGCTTCACCAATGCCGCGGGCAAACAATGCAGTCTCTTCAAAAACAGGTGTTCGTATTTCTTTATAATTATAACTCCCCATTTTTTTCTGTACGACAGATTCCAGTAATTTCCAGCGAGGGATATCTAAAGGAAGAATGTCTTTAGTCCCCGTAATAGCTTTAATCATCTAAATGTTATAAGGTTATGTTATTTCGAAATAATTATTTTCTTCTTCCTGGAAGATTTCAAAAATCTCTTTGGCGGTTTTAGCAGCCATAAGATTTTCTCTGAAAACATCCTTGTTCATCATCCTGGATATCCTGCTTAACAGCTTAATATGAGGACCAACAAGGTTGTCTTTTCCTACAAGAAGAAAAACTAAATAAACCGGCTGCTCATCAAGAGCGGCAAAGTCAATAGGCTTATTAGATTTACCAAATGCAGCCACAATTTCTTTTACTGCATCTGTCTTGCCGTGCGGAATTGCAAATCCTTTTCCAACTCCGGTAGACATTATTTTTTCACGTTCAAGAATTGCTTCTCTTACTTTTTCAATATTCTGAACTCGGTCATCGTTTTTGAAGATATCGATTAATTCATTAATTATATCTTCTTTTGTCTGACCTTTAAGATCAGCAATAATATGCTCTTCTTTAATAATATCACATATTTTCATTTTTAGATTGCCACTTAATTGATTTTCTGGATGGTAAATTTAACAAAGTCGGTTCCATTTAGCAATTATTTTACTTTTTCAAAACTTTTTTACAGATTCGTATGACGCATCAACTCACCCTTAAATCTTTAATTTCTCTTGCCTAATGGCATTATAAAGACTAATTTTATTCCAAAATTTTTTTATAAAAGTTTAAGAGGAATTTATGGACATTCAAAACAAAACCGTGTTGGTGCTGGGAGCCTGGGGGCTTGTTGGCAATGCGGTAGTTCGGAAACTTGTTCTGGAAAATCCGAAACAAATTATCATCACATCATTAAAACAGGTGGAAGCAGAAGACGAGGCCAAAAGACTTCAGGCTGAATTTGCTGATCTGCCGGCAGATTATTTTATTCCCTGGTGGGGTAACATCTTTGTTAGAAATGAATTTAAAGACGAAGACCGTCTTAAACTTCTTGAAATACCTGAAAAGCGAAAAAGAATGATGAAAGATACTCTTGAAGAAATGGACGAAGAAATCCTTCATAGTTCTGCAATTTATCAGCTTCTTAATAAATACAAACCGGAAATCATAATTGATTGCGTTAACAGCGCTACGGGAATAGCATATCAGGATATCTATACAAACTACAGGAACATAAAAAAACTGATTGATAAAAATCCAACAGTTGAAAGTCTGGCGGCAGAAACTGAAAAATTACTTTGCACCGTATACGTTCCTCAAATAATAAGACACGTACAGATACTATATGCCTCAATGTATGAAGCAAAAACAAAAATCTATGTTAAAATAGGAACCAGCGGTACAGGTGGAATGGGATTGAATATTCCATACACCCATAGCGAAGAAAAACCTTCTCGTGTTTTGCTGAGTAAATCATCTGTAGCCGGTGCTCATACATTGTTATTATTCCTTATGGGCAGAACACCGGAAGGACCTATCACTAAAGAAATAAAACCAACGGCTGCCATTGCCTGGAAAAAAATTGCTTACGGTGATATTAAAAAGAAAGGTAAAGCAATTGAACTATTTGATTTACCGGTTACAGAAGCAGTTAATCTTGAAGGTAAACTAAAATTAAAACTTGATAAAGAATTGAATAAATCCGGAAAAACATTAAAGTCTGTTTTTATTGATACCGGTGAAAACGGAACATTCTCAAGAGGAGAATTTGAAGCTATAACTGCACAAGGCCAAATGGAATATGTAACACCGGAAGAAATTGCCGTTGACGTTATCTATGAAATAAAAGGTGGCAACACCGGCCACGATATTATAAACGCATTGGACAACGCAACATTGGAACCGACCTACCGCGCAGGAATTTTACAACATGCTGCCGTTGAAAAACTTGAACAGCTTGAAGGAGAATATAAAGTTGACAGCGTTGCATTCGAATTACTTGGTCCTCCCCGCTTATCCAAACTGCTTTATGAAATTTATCTTTTAAAAAAGGTAGCCGGAAATATGAAGCAGATTCTTGAAGTTACACCGGAGCTACTTTCTAAAAAATGTTTCGAACTTATTAATTCGGAATCTGAATTAAGGAGTAAAATAATTTCAATAGGAATTCCAATTTTACTACCTGATGGAAAATCCTTATTAAGAGCAAACGAAATGAAGATACCGCCATACCGCGGAGAAGACGAGTTGGACATTGATGAAAAATCAATTGACAGGTGGGCCAAAGACGGCTGGGTTGATTTGAGAGTAAAAAATATGGAAGCATGGAAATTGCGTTTGAAAGCAATTATTGATGAAGCTGAAAATATACCGGTTGAAGATACATCATCAATGCATGTTAGAACGAAAGCCTACTGGAATAATTTTGAGAAGATTGATGTAGGTAAAGTAGTAAGCTGGATTTTCATTCATGAAGAAAAGGGCAAACGAATGAAAGCCTGACAGGTAATTAAACAGACTATTTTAAGGGATAGAATCTTTCTTCATTCTATCCCTTTTTATTTTCAATTCATCATCGTTGTGATGGTGATAAAAGCTTGCTGCGCCGGCAGAAACAAAGGATTTAACTTAAGAGCTTTTTTATAATAATCTAAAGCAAGAAACCATTCACCTTTCTTTTCACAAATTTTTCCAAGATTAAAAAAAGGTAAGTGGCGCAATTGGTACTTAGGAGCCTTGATTGCTTTTTCAAACCATATCCGGGCTTCCTCGTATTTGCCAAGATTCACTAGATAATTTCCAATATCGTTATAAGGATTGCCGTATTCCTGGTCAAGATCGATTGCGATTTCACATTCCTTAATAGCGTCATTAAAATTACCTTGCATACTATAAGCCCACCCTAAATAAGTATGAGCTTCTGCAGTGGGGCAAAAATCAATTGACATCTTATAGTAATTGATGGCTTCTAAAAGTTTACCTTCCGAATGCAGCTTATAAGCTTTGTTGAAAAAGTCTGTGGCAATATTTAATCTCTTCATATCTGACACCTCACAAATCGCTTTCTTAGTTATTTAACAATCAGAACAGAAACTTGTTACAGCTATCAAGAGAAAGGTAAGAATTTTTGCTTAAAGAAAAAGTACCATGTTTTTTATCAAAAGAAAAAAGTGAGGATGTGCACAATAAACACATCCTCTGAAAAAAGCATTAGATATTTACAGATGCCATAAGATAGGACCAGAATGCAGGATCATTTCTTTCAACTGATCCAACCTTAAAGTAAGTCTTCATTAAATCTCCGGGTAAGAAAATACTTCCTCCCCAGCTTAATGTTACACCTTTTGTAAAAAGATATTTAACCGTAAGATCAAACTCTTGTCCAAAGACGTTTAAATCGTCAGTCCCTTTTTGGTTTGACATAAAATGATGAATGTTGAGTGAGGCATTCCATTTAGATTCTTTAGGAGCATATTCACTCATGAAATAAAAATCATTTAAACCAATTCCCTTAATATTTGACTGGGATTTAAAGAAATAATCCATATAACCAAGGTATTTATGACTTGTACCATACGAGGTAACAAATGAATAGTTCTTTTCTTTTTCGGTTAATTCTGTACCGGAAATTATATCTGCTCCCAATCCAACTTTAAAACTATTCATGGAAAGATTAGCCTGTGCAGAAACAAGGTAAGCGGAAATGTCCATTCCAACTAATTTACCAAGCTGATATGCTGCTTCAACAACTGTAGAGACGCTCCCATATTTTCCTAGATGGTTAATACCGACTGTCATCCTGTTAAGATCGTCGTCTTTTCCATTAGTAGAATTTCTGTTCCACTCATAATAACCAAAAAGATCATAAGAATTTTCGGGATTCATATTACCATTAATCCACGCACCAAAAGTGTTATAACCATGATCTGAAACAGAAGGATAACGGTATATAGAGGGAACGGCGTTTTTTGAAACAATATTTTTAATTAACATAGATGTATCTGTTATAGTTACGGCAAAAACATCAAGTTTTATTTCCTTGCCAAAGCTAAGACGTACTCCGTCAAATGTTCTTCCAATTAATGCCCAGCTGCTTGTTCCAATAAATCGTTCAGTTCCATATTTCATTTCAAAACGACCTAACTGCAGCTTAAACGGAATTTCAAATAAATCTTTAAGAACAATATAAGCCTGATGAAGATCTATATTATCAGTATATGCTGTAGGGCTGCCAGTCTGGCCCCAGGTTCTTGAATCCTGAAGCTGGAACATAAAATTAAAATTATCACCGATTCCCTTTTCAACAGAAGCCCGGGAACGCATTGTAGTAAAAAGCGGCGGATAGGTTTTATTTGAGAAGTCCCTTCCGTCCATTTCACCTCTTATTTGAATCTGACCTGAAATTTTCCAATCATTATTTTCCTGCCCTATGATCAGAACGGTAAGAAACAAAACCAGAAGTGTACATAGTTTTTTCATAGCTACTCCAAATTTTGATTTAAGGAAATATTATAATTATTTCTTTGTCGTCTTATAATTATCGGATTTTCCCTTATCCCATTTTATAGCCGTTGTATTAATAAATTCTGATTTCTGCTTTTTTAAATCCTGGATATTTATGTTAATAACTTTCTGAGCTTTATCCTTGGTAGAAATATCAGGAATTACAACCGGCTGATTAATGCCGTACTTTGCTAATACTCTTGCGAGAAGTACCCTTGCCTCTTCAGCTTTTTGTATAGATGTACCAAGAATTCTTGAAGCTTCAACAGGTGAATGAAAACCGACAGCATTTGCCGCAGCAACCCAATCCCATCTCCACTGCGAATGTCTTATCAGTCTAAGTATAGGTTTCATTTCATCATCGGTAGCTTTATTATCCCAGGCAACTTTAGCTTCAAAGTGAGCCTTTACAAGTGCAGTTTCCGCAAGTTGTTTCAATTGCTCAACCTTGTCTTGCCTTTCATATACATTATTTCTTAGTTTCTCTTCACTTTCCCTGTGGCAAACCTGGCAGGAGTTAGCAATATTATTAAGCGGACTCTGAATTTTATGATCTGTAAACTTAACTCCACCTTCACTTCTGTAAGGCATATGGCAATCTGCGCAGGAAACATTTCTATCCGCATGCACACCGGTTTTATACATCTCATAATCCGGGTGCTGTGCTTTAAGCATTGGAGTTTTACTTAATCCGTGTACCCAGTCTGTGAATTCATAGTTATCATAATAAGCTTCCATCGAATCCGCACTGAATCCTTTATCCCACGGAAATGTAAGGTACTTTCCTTCACCTTTAAAATAATATTCAACGTGGCACTGTGCACAAACAAGCGAGCGCATTTCCTGGTGCGTAGCTTTGGAAATATCTTTACCCTGCCGGCTGAATGCTTCAATCAATGCCGGTCTAGTAATTCTAAGATTCATTGTTTTAGGATCATGACAATCTTGGCAACCAATAGGATTAAGAATCTCCGCACCCATATTAAGCCATTTATCTTTATAAAACTCAGCAACACCAACTTTATTCATCATTCTTGGTACATCAGTACTTTTACAGGACCAGCAGGTTGCAGGCTGAGGTTGAACAGTTCTAAGAGTATTTCTAATATCATTTATTGCATAATAATGACCGCGTCCCTGGCTGTAATCTTTTGAGAAAGCATAGCCGGCCCACAGGATAACAAGTTTGGGATCCTGCTCTAGATAATCTATAGAAGCAGAACCACCATGTTTTGAACGGAAATTTGTATCAAGTGTTCCAAGATAACTTTCATATTCTCTGGGATAATTCTCTCCCCACACTTCGTTTCTTGGTTCCCAATCTGCAATTGGTTTTACAATTTGTAATAGATCAGATTCATTTCTTCTTTCAATGATAGAAGAAGCCAGTAATCCAATAAGAAACACCACTATAACTGTAGCACCAAAAATAAGCCACCCAACAATAGGTTTGTTTTTAATAATGTCTTGGATTGGTTTCATTATTAGCCTTTTATTTATTTTTTGAATTGACAAAATCTTTTAACCATTCAGGATAAACAGGAGAAAGCCGGGGCACTCTTGCATACGGAGTTGATGATAAACTATTTACCCGGCCATGCGGAGTTTCCCTGTGGCAGTTCCAGCAAAGCAAACCTTCACCTTCCTCATAATTATCAAATGTTACATTTTTAATAGAGACTTTATGAACTATATTCTGATGGCATCTTATACAGTTTTGCTGAACAACATTTTTACCTGCTTCTTTTATATGAATTACCTGAGGTTCCCAACGCATTGTAAAAATTGTTGAGTGTCTAAGTCCGTCTTTAGCTTTAAAGAAATATTTATTTAAAAAATTATTATGCGGAACATGACAATCGTTGCAGGTAGCTACTCTGCCGTGACTTCCCCTTTCCCAGGTTGCGTATTGCGGATTCATAACATGGCAATTCGTGCAGGTCTCCGGGTTATCCGAAAGATATGATGCAGCATTTGATATGTAAAAAATAAAGAGGCTTAAACCAAAAAAAATTCCTGCAAGAATAATTACTGTTAGTTTCCACTCAGAGGGCGGTATGATGAATTTAAAGAGGTTTAATGCGAAAAAATTTCTGATTCCTTTTCTCATTTATGCCCTATTCAGATTTTTTTGTCTGCTTAAAATTAATACATGTAAAATGAAAAAGCAATAATGGAAAGAAACTTTATTTCAACAATAAACGGAAGAGAATTTACTTGAAAAGGACTGTCCTGTTTGAAAATGCGGCAGAACCATGTGAGTGGCCAATAATTTTAAGTTTATTTTCTTCTACAATTGGTAATCCTGTATTTAACTCGTTTAATAAAGTAAATCTTTTGGTGATTTCCTTTACCGGCTTTGCAGGTTTTTCATATGCAGTAACATTTGCACTGTACTGCTGATCCTCAAATTGCTGGTAACCTTCATCTGAATAACCAACATTTCTATATTCATATTGAGAATAATTATTGGAATTGTTGTGGCCGTTATTTTTTACATAATTGCTCATATGAACATTCTGAAAAGCAGGGATAGGTTTTTCATCTTTTGAAGAAAATTTATTAGCTATATATGAAAAGAATAATACTATTGCCAGAATAGCAATAAATATTAGTAATGTATATTCAATAATTGGTATTAATTCCATTTTTAACTCAAATATTTTGTTAAAATATTACAATCATTATACCGTTTTGAATAAAAATGGAAATCAAATGGTGAATAGTGTTAACGGTGTATAATTCTGGATCAACATTTTAATTTGAGACAACGAAGTTAGCTTATGAGGTCTGAGATAGAATTTTATTCAAACATAACCGGCAGAAATCCTTACCCTTTATATCAATTTCTTCAATTCCCTGGGAAACATGCATTACACATCCCCAGTCTCTGCAATGTATAAGTCCGAGCGTATGACCAAGTTCATGTAAAATTTCTTTAAGAGATCTTTCTAGTAATAACTCATCGTTGGTTTCACCGGAATGAAATTCCTCGTGAAGACGACAGACGGAAACAATTGCATGTTTTCCGTTCAACTGGGCTTCACCAAAGACATAAGTAAACACCGGGACAAAAAGATCAAATTCAACAAGGACTAAAACTTTGCCGTTATAATCATCTGTAAGTTTGATTGATTCTGCAATAAGTGCTGTTGAAAAGTACTGTCCCCGTTCGGCAGAATATGATGATTCAATTTCCAATGGAAGATTAATAAATGAAACATCAAACGAATTCAAATACCTGTTTAGTTCAGGTAAGATTTTATTTAACAAAGAAGTATTGGAGAAACTTACAGGCGCAATGAAAATATTCATTAGCTTTTGCGCAACCCGTACTTATTTATTTTGTTATACAAGGTAACCCTGTCTATCTGAAGAACTTCAGCACTTTTGGATATATTCCAGTTGTTATCATCAAGCACTTTTGCAATATGCTTCTTTTCCATTGCAGAAAGACTATGGTCACCGTCATCAATAAACGTCGGAGAAATATGAAATGGCAAATCTTCAATTTTAATTGATTCGGTCTTTCCTACAACAAGTGCCCGTTCGATAGCATTTTCAAGTTCGCGGACATTTCCGGGCCATTCATAATTAACAAGAAATTCCATTGCTTCCCTGGAAATATTCTTTATGTTTTTATTCATAGCCGAATTAAATTTATTAAGAAAGAAATATGCGAGAATTGGAATATCATCACGACGTTCTCTTAACGGAGGGATAAAGATGGTAAATACATTTAACCTGTAGTAAAGGTCTTCCCTGAATTTTCCTTCTTTAAGTAGATTCTCAAGCGGTTCGTTTGTAGCCGCAATAACCCTGAAATCACTTTTAATAGTTTCGTTTCCGCCTACTCTTACAAACTGCTTGGTTTCAATAACTCTAAGCAATTCAATTTGCATTTTAGGAGAAACAGAACCAATCTCATCTAAAAAGATTGTCCCGCCGTCAGCCATTTCAAATTTACCCTTACGCCTGAAATGCGCTCCGGTAAATGCTCCTTTTTCATGACCAAATAGTTCACTTTCAAGAATTGATTCGGCTAATGCACCGCAGTTAACAGTTATAATCGGGAAATATTTTCTTTTACTGTTTATATGAATTGCCTTGGCAACTAATTCTTTTCCTGTTCCGCTTTCCCCTCTTATCATCACTGTTGTATCTGTCTGGGATACAGTACTAATCAGTTCAAATATTTTTTTAATCTGGCGGCTTTCTCCTATAAGGTTATCGGGCTTAATTATTTCATCAATCTTATCTTTTAACTGAACATTTTCATCCTTCAGTTCTTTTTGATGAATTGCTTTTTCAACAATATGGTTAAGTTCGTCAGGATCTATTGGTTTTGTTATGTAATCATAAGCACCGTTCTTCAAAGCTTTAATTGCAGATGGAACGGAGGCAAAAGCAGTGATAAGAATAAAGATGCAATCCGGGTCAATTTCCTTTACTTTCTCTAAAAGGTCAAGACCGCTTATCCCAGGCATTTTCATATCAACAAGCATCAAATCAAATTTACCTTTTTCAAAATACTTTAATGCAGTTTCACCGTCTTCTGCAGAAATCACTTCATATCCTTCTTCTAAAAACCAGTGGTAAAGAGAATCCCTTACAATTTTTTCATCATCAACAATTAGGATGCTTTTTTTTTCTTTCATTTTATGCTCTTATTATTCTCAGTTAAAAGTGGTAAAGTAACTTTAAAGGTTGTCCCTTTCAGTGATGTGTTTTCAATTTCAATTTTACCTTTGTGATGTTCGATTATTCCATATGCAACTGCAAGTCCAAGACCGGTACCTTTTGCGTCCTGTTTAGTTGTGTAGAATGGTTCAAAGATGTGCGGCAAATCTTTTTCCGCAATTCCCGAACCTTCATCAATTATCCTGATAACCAGACTATCGGCTTCATCTGTAATCCTGATAATAATATTACCACCGTTAGGCATTGCTTCAATAGCGTTAATAAGCATCGAAATTAATGCCTGCTGCAGTTTTTGGGAATCACTCTTCAGTTTAAGTTTGTCAGTTTTAATTTCTTTAACAAGATTAATTTTATTCATCTCAAGATGATGTTTAATAATCATAGTACATTTGTCTATGATTGTATTAATATCTTCAAGCATGAATTCATCTTCATTGCCCCTGTGAGAAAACAACAGCAGATCCTTCACAATTCTACCGCAACGTGCAGATTCATCCGAAATCAGGTTCAGGTAATTTATTATCTGTTCAAACTCGTTTTCCTTTTGCTGCTTTGTAAGTTTTTTTGCAATCAGTTTGCAGTAGGTCAGTATTCCTTCAAGTGGATTATTCAATTCGTGGGCAACCGTTGCAGATAATTTTCCAAGCGAAGCAAGTTTTTCTATCTGAATTATCTGGTTATAAATTTTCTTTAACTCTTCGGTCTTTTCATTAACCTTATCATTTAGAGTTTTTGTCCATTGCTGAATTTCTTTATAAGCAGAATCGAGCTTAACAGACATATCATTGAACTGAGTAGCCATCTCACCAAGTTCATTCCTTGAACTGATATCAATTTTATAATCAAGATTCCCTTTACCTATTTCTTTTAATCCAACTGCAAATTTTTTAATCGGGCGATTTACAAGGAATGAAATGAAAAGCCAGATAACTACCGAGATAATTAAAGTAATTAAAACTGAATTGGATAAAAATCTTGAAGTATTTGATTGGATCATCTCCTCAATTCTTTCACCTGAAAGAACAACATCCAAAACACCAAGCAGTTTGGCTTTAGGAGAATGGGCATGACACTCAGAAGTGTAGCAGTCTTTTTCATTAAAAATTGGGTTGATTAAACCGATAACTTTTTTATTGGAGGCATCCTTAAAAATTCTGATTCTGTTTTTCATCGGGGGAGATGAAATAATTTTATCATTCATATGACAGGCAACGCAGGCTTCTTCTTGCATATTTACAGTAGTATTTATCTCTGTGGTATCAGTAGAAAAAATTATCTGACCCATCTTGTTATAAATTCTAATTTTCTCAACGCCTACTTCTGTTCCAATAGTTTTAATTATCTGGTGGACATCATCCCTGCGATTGAGAAGCATTCCATACCTGGTAGATTTTTTTATAATATCGCTCATATTGTATGCGTTCTGAGACCAGGAATAATTCAAGTCGTTTTCCAGTTTGCTCACTGTATAAAATGCATGAAAGGCATAATTAACAACCAGAACAACTGAGATAACCAGGATTAATTGAATACTTAATCTATTATAAAATTTTACATTCATTTTATTGCATGACAACTTTGCCACAAAATTATCTAAGAGAAGTTTTAATAGCAAGGAAATGTATAAATCTTGTTGAAAATCTTTACTCCCACAGCTGATTTCTTGCTAATTCTGGGAATTTCATGAATTGAGTGGCTTTTTAAAGATCAGGATGATCGGTAAATATATCGGAAGTAAGGAGATCAATTGTATGAAATATGCAGGGAGTTCCGGCTAACAGGAACTCCCAAATGATAAGAATAAAGTCACTTGATTTTTTTTGTAAACAGCAATTTCAGAATTGAAAGATATTTTTCACTGCCGATTATCTTACCAAGATTATTCAGGTATGTACCGCCATCCAGCATTGTGGTACCCACTTCATCATAATAAAGTTTTATCCTGGATAATTCGCGTGTTATACTTAAAATATCTTTCAGGTACAATTCTCCGGCAATTACTGAAGCATTAACATCATTTCTGTCTGCTTCAAGTAAACCAAACCAATTTTCATTATTCGTTTGATTATCTTCCGAAGTAAACTTTCCGAGTAAAGTAAAATCCAGAGGTGATGGAATTTCAACGCTGCCCCATTCACCTTTCACTCTAAAAAGAACCTGGCCGGTTTTTACTTTATCATTCTCATTACAATATTCAATATTAAAGGAATTATCCAATATATAATTGGCTAACGGGGTAAACCCGATATAGTAGGTATTAGAGAAAAGATTTTTTAGTAAAAGGTGATTATTCAGGTAGAAATAATCCCGCTTCAGTTCTTCTTTACCGATGTTATCAATCAGCTGCTGAATAGTGTTTTCAATTTTGGAAACACCAATTCTGTCATCCTGGTTTTGCCTGAAGGATGTATTTCTCATTGCTTTATCGAACTGGCAATTATCGCACTCAAAATTCTTATCGCATAGTTTATAATCAACAAGATTACCAGCCATCCAAATGCATTTCAGATTATTATAAGAATTATTCTGATAATTCATTTTACTCACTCAAAATAATATTACCGGAAGATACCGGCACTTCATTTTTAATTTCATGCGGTTCTGCAAAAACCGGGAAGTTTTTTACTATTAAACTGAAAGCCCACATTCCCAGAACAACAATCATCAAAGTTATGCTTATTTCCGAAACAGATGGAAAATATGCATAACCTGCATACGATGTTAAAGATGTTACGCTTACATTCAAACGGTTTAACAAAAATCCGGCTATTACAAAAATTGCGCTGATATATAATCCCAATCTGCTTGTTCTTATCCTGCTGTTACCAAGCAAAGCAACAGGTACAAAAGTACCAACAATAATTTCAAGATAGAACATATAAGTCTCATACGAAGGAGTAATAAGGTAGTTTAACTTTCCGGAGATCGTTAAATCAAACAATCTTATAATGAAACTAATGATTAGCACTGCAAAAGTAACTTTTGCAATACTTGAAAGAAGATCAAGCTTTAGTCCGTGATTAAATGCGCGTGCGCTTAAGTATGCTTCGAATACTACCATAGCAAAACCAACGCCAATCGCACTTAAATAAAAGTAAATGGGTAGCAGACTTGAATACCACAATGGATGCATTTTCTGCGGGATTATTAAATACAAAGAACCTAAAGATGATTGATGCAGCGTAGAAAGAATTATTCCAAGTATCATAATCGGAATAAGATATTTCTTTAAGAACGAGTGTATTTTCTTAAGCTTGAATCTTTCAAGTATGATCGGACTAAATTCTAAAAAGAGCACAGTAGTATATAACATTACACACCAGGCAACTTCAAACATAACTGAATGAGGATTCCACATTATTAGTGCGTGCCAGATATTATAAGGTCTGCCAAGATCAAACATCAGGGCAAATATTACAAGAACATATCCAAGAAACGCGGTTAGTATGGCAGGTCTTGCCAACGGTTTAAATTTTTCAAGATTGAAGATATGTGTGATGGCGCAGATTGTAAAACCACCGGCTGCAAGACCAACACCACAAAGAATATCAAACCCAATCCATAATCCCCAGGGAAAAGCATCATTCAAATTTGTTACGGCACCCAAACCATCTACAATTCTGAAATATGTGGAGTACAAACCTGTTGCTACAATAATTAGAGCAACAGATTTCCAAAATGTTAATCGAAAGAGTGATTTATATTTCATAAAATTTATTCCTTACCTGATTTTTTTTCTTTAGCAATCTGATTTTTTCGTTTTGTAAGCCAGAACATTCCGGTTAAAAATGCCCCGCCCACACCTACAACAGCAGGAATTTTATCCAATGCTCTTGCAGTATATTGAGGTAAGGGTTCCTTTGGAAGATTTTTTGCAAATCCTAATTTTTCAAACGGTTCAGATGCTAAAATCATTACATTACTTCCACCAACTTCGTCATCACCAAAAATTTCCGGATAATAAGAACCGGGATTTTCGGCAATTCTCTTTTTTGCTTCCTTCAGTAATTCATCACGGTCACCAAATAGGGTTGCACCTGTTGGGCATACCTCCGAACAAGCAGTCCCTTCTCCTTTACTGATTTTATCATAACACATTATACATTTTTTTACCCGTGGATTATTGCTTGTCCATTCATATCTAGGAATATGATGAGGGCAGGCCTGCATACAATACCGGCAGCCAAGACATTTATCAGCATCATAAAGAACGGGACCAAGCGCAGTCTTTTCAAATGCCCCAACCGGACAAACAGAAACACAAGTGGGATGCTGACAATGCATGCACATCTTTCTTGTGTAAACACCACTATAATCTTCAACAACAGTATACGTTTCTGAGGAAAGCCTGTCGCGTAGATAATCAGTATTAGTATCAGGTAATTTATTTTGTTTTTTGCATGCGTTATAACATTCTCCGCATCCAGCGCACAATGTTGAATCGAACAGAATTCCTTTTTGCTTTATCATTATTTACCTCAGAATTAAAATGTCAGGAATTCTTTTTCGAAGTCTTCCAATCCTTTTTCATCAATATTGGAAACCGCACCTTCTACTATATTGCCACCATCATGCATTGTAATACCTACAAGTCCTTCCTTTGGACTATGTAGACTTAAAAAATCTTTTAATCTTATTACTTCGTTCTTAATAAAATCTGCAATTTGTTTTCCTTCAAGAAGATTGGTTCTGTCTTTTTCAAATCCTGCCGGAATAATTTTAATTCCCCAATTTGAATATGGATTATCCAAAGTGCGGCCAATAAGTGATGAATTCACATTTTTAACCAAACCATTTACAGGTGATCGGAAATTAATACTTTTCTTATCAACAACTGCCTGTAGAATGACATCACCTGCTTTAACTACTGTACCTTCTTTTGCCAAGTTAATAACAGAAAGTTTACCGAATGCTTTTGTAATAAAGTCATCAATACCAATTTCTGCAATTCCTTCTTTCAGAATTTTTATCCATGTATGACCTTTTGAAAGCAACAGATCGGCCGGTAAATGAAAACTTCTTTTATTAAATACCGAAAAATCGGAATTGGATAACGCAGGGTGTTTTTTGCGTTGGACTTTGAGTACAAGA
>QZKB01000042.1 GCA_003599415.1 Ignavibacteriales bacterium
AGATTAAATGTTATTTTTAGAACCCTATTATGGGCTCGTAGCTCAGTTGGTTAGAGCAGCTGACTCATAATCAGCGGGTCGGAGGTTCAAGTCCTTCCGAGCCCACACAAAATGTTCTTTTGCCGGGGTGGCGGAATTGGTAGACGCACAGGACTTAAAATCCTGTGGGAATTTATTCCCGTGCCGGTTCGAGTCCGGCCCTCGGTACCAGAATGTTTTGGGTTCTTAGCTCAGTTTCAACCAAATGGTAATCTGCCTAAGCCAAAGGCTTATAAATCTGGCTGAGATTAGAGCGAAATGCTTTATCACGAGTTCGACCCTTGAGAAGATTGTTTTTAGGGTTCTTAGCTCAGTTGGTTAGAGCGTCTGCTTGACGTGCAGAAGGTCATAGGTTCGAATCCTATAGAACCCACATCATTTCGGAGTATACTCCGTTTTTTTTTAAATGAGGAATTATGGAAAAAATTAAAATAAATTTTCCGGACGGAAGTCAGAAAGAATTTGATAAGGGTGTTACCTCTTATCAAATAGCTCAGTCTATTTCCTCAAGACTTGCAGATGATGCCCTGGTTGCAGATGTTGATGGAATTGAAAGAGACTTGAATTTTCCAATTCAAAAAGATTCAGTAGTTAAGTTGTATACTTTTAATGATGAAAGAGGAAAGCATACCTACTGGCATTCTACATCTCATCTTATGGCTCATGCAATACAGTCAATTTATCCTGAGGCTAAGTTTGGTGTTGGTCCTGCTATCGATTCCGGCTTTTATTATGATGTTGATATTGATTCAAGATTGACTGATGACGATTTAAGAAAGATCGAAGATAAGATGCTTGAGTTAACCAAACAGGATAATCCATTTTCGCGTAAAGAACTTTCCAAGGTTGAAGCCCAGAACTTCTTTACTGGCAAAGGTGATAATTATAAGTTAGAAATTATTAGTGAACTTGATGAGAGTGCGGAAGTAATTAGTATTTATGATGAAGGTAGTTTTACTGATCTTTGCACTGGACCACATTTACCTTCAACAGGGAAAATAAAGTATTTTAAACTTCTAAGTGTTTCCGGTTCTTACTGGCGCGGAGATGAAAAGAATAAACAACTCCAGAGAATTTACGGCATTTCATTTCCCAAAAAGAAAATGCTTGATGATTACTTAATCTTTCTTGAAGAAGCTAAGAAAAGAGATCATAGAAAACTTGGAAAAGAATTAGATTTGTTTAGTCTTCACGAAGAAGCTGGTGCTGGTTTGGTTTATTGGCATCCAAAGGGTGCTCGTATCCGTCTGGATATTGAGAATTTCTGGCGTCAGGCTCACCTTGAAAACGGGTACGAAATTTTATATACACCGCATATGGGTAAAAGCTGGCTTTGGGAAACAAGCGGTCACCTGGGTTTCTATAAAGAGAATATGTATTCTCCAATGTCAATTGATGAACAGGATTATTTCATTAAACCAATGAATTGTCCTTTCCATATTTTAGTTTATAAGTCTCATTTGCGCTCATACAAAGATTTACCTTTACGCTGGGCAGAACTTGGTACTGTTTACAGGTACGAAAAAAGCGGCGTGCTTCATGGTTTGTTAAGAGTAAGAGGATTTACGCAGGACGATGCCCATATATTCTGTGCACAGGAACAAATTGAATCTGAAATTATTGAAGTAATCCGTTTCTGTATGTATATATGGCGGTCATTTGGTTTTAATGAGATGAATTTTTATGTTTCTACAAGACCTGAAAAAGTTACTGACAATGATGACCTTTGGGAAAAGGCAACTGATTCATTAAAAACTGCGCTTGAAAAAGAAGGTCTTAAGTATAAAATTGATGAAGGCGGCGGCGCCTTCTATGGACCGAAGATCGATATAAAAATTAAAGATGCTCTGAACAGGGAATGGCAGATGAGCACAATTCAGTTTGATTTTAATCTGCCTGAACGTTTTGATATGAAGTATATTGGCGAAGACGGAAAAGAACACAGACCATTTATGGTTCACCGTGCTTTGTTAGGCTCGCTGGAAAGATTCATGGGTGTTCTTATTGAACATTACGGTGGTTCGTTCCCGTTGTGGCTTGCACCGGTTCAGGTTGCAGTATTACCTATTTCACAAAATTATTTTGATGCGGCAAAAAAAGTTGTGGATGATCTGAAAAAATCCCAGATTAAAGTTACATTTGATGAAAGAAATGAAAAGATTGGATATAAAATAAGAGATTGGGAAACCAAGAAAACTCCTTATATGCTTGTAATTGGGGAAAAGGAAGCAGCATCAAACTCTGTTTCTGTAAGACAGCATAAAAAAGGTGATATTGGTACAATGAGTGTAGAAGAATTTAAATCTAAAATTCTTGAAGATATTAAAAACAAAATCGATCACAATTAGAGGTAGAACATCACCCAAAAAACAAAACACCGTGTAAATGATGAAATAAAAGTATCACGCGTAAGAGTAATTGATACTGATGGAGGACAAAAAGGAGTATTCTTAATCCGTGATGCAATAAGACTGGCAGAAGAACGTAATGTGGATTTAGTTGAAATAGCTCCGCAGGCAGATCCGCCGGTTTGCAAATTAATAGATTATGGTAAGTTCGTTTACGAACTTCAGAAAAAAGAAAAAACTCAAAAGAAAAATCAGCAGGTTTCTGTGTTAAAAGAAATCAGGCTGCATCCTAATACAGATACGCATGATTTTGAGTTCAAAGCCAGACACGCAAGAAATTTTATTGAAGAAGGCAACAAAGTAAAAGTTGCGGTGATATTTAAAGGAAGAGAATTGGCTTACACAGATCAGGGTGAAAATTTACTAAAGGACTTTGTAGCAAGACTTGAAGATGTTGCCAAGATAGAACATGAAATGAAATTTGAAGGCAAGCAGATGCATCTAATTTTGGTTGCCGATAAATCAAAATCTAAAAAGAAAAACTAAATCAGGTGAGATAAATGCCCAAGATGAAAAGCAACCGCAGTGCAGCTAAAACTTTCAGAAAGACTGCCTCCGGTAAAATTAAAAGGAATAAAGCTTACAAGAGTCATATTCTTACTTCTAAATCTAGAAAGAGAAAAAGAAAATTAAGACAATCAACTCTTGTGTCTAAAGCAGAAACAAAAAGAATTTCAATATTGATTCAATAAAGAAGAGGAAAGAAGAATGCCACGCGCTAAGAATAAGCCTGCATCCAGAGCCCGTCGTAAGAAAATTATGCACATGGCAAAAGGCTACTGGGGCAGAAGAAGATCTGTTTATACCGTAGCTAAAAACCATGTTGAGAAAGGCCTTTTACACGCCTATACAGGAAGAAAATTAAAAAAGAGAACATTCAGACAATTATGGATTACAAGAATAAATGCTGCTGCGAGAATGAATGGTACAACTTACTCACGTTTGATTCATTCGCTTGCAGATAAAGGTGTTGCTATAAATAGAAAAGTTTTAGCAAATCTTGCAGTTGATAATCCTTCTGCTTTCGCTGAAATTGTTAAGTTTAGCTTAAATTAATTTTTTTTACCCTTCTGGATTTTTCTGGGATTATTCCAAGTTCAGGAGGGTAATTTGTTTTTTAAAATATTATTCTGAATATGATTGAATCCATTAAAGAAACCGAGAAAACTTTTCTTTCCGAAATTTCTGAGGTTAAGGATCAAAAAGAACTTGAAGAAGTTAGAATTAAATATCTGAGCCGGAAAGGAATTGTTGCTCTGCTTTTTGAAAAACTTAAGGATGTTTCAAGGGAAGAAAAACCTGTTATAGGTAAAGAGCTTAATCTTCTTAAAAATTTGCTTGAAGCAAAATTCCTGGAAGTAAAAGAAAAAGTAGACGAAGACACCGGGAAGCAAAAAAAGAAAATTGACCTTACACTGCCGGGCAGAGAAATAAAAATTGGCAGTAAACATATTTTAACCCAAACCCTTGATGAAATTAAATCAATTTTTAAAGGTTTGGGTTTTTCAGTTCATGAAGGACCCGAACTTGAATCCGACTATAATAACTTTGAAGCACTGAATTTTCAAGCTGATCATCCTGCAAGAGATATGCAGGACACTTTCTTTGTTACAAAAGATTTCCTTTTAAGAACACATACTTCACCTGTTCAGATAAGAGTAATGACAAATTCTCAACCTCCGATCCGTGTAATTATGCCAGGTAAAGTATTCAGGAATGAAGCAGTGAGTGCAAGAAGCCATTGCCAGTTTCACCAGGTTGAAGGCCTTTGCATTGATACTGATATTTCGTTTGCAGAATTAAAGGGTACACTTGTAGCATTTGCAAAACAATTTTATGGTAAAGATCTGAAATACAGGTTCAGGGCAAGTTTCTTTCCATTTACTGAGCCAAGCGCTGAAATGGATATTACCTGTTTCCTGTGCAAAGGAAGCGGATGCCGGGTTTGCAAAAATACAGGCTGGTTGGAAATTCTTGGATGCGGTATGGTTGATCCTAATGTATTGAAAGCAGTTGGTTACGATTCTGAAAAATATACAGGCTATGCATTCGGAATGGGAATAGAACGAACCGGTATGTTAAAGTACGGGCTTACTGATATTCGCACTTATTTTGACAACGACTTAAGATTTTTAAAACAATTCTAACTCTGGAGTATAAAGTTGAAAATCTCTCTTAACTGGTTAAAAGATTACGTTGACGTTTCTGATATTCCGGTAAATGAAATTATTGAAAAATTAACTGACTCAGGTCTTGAGGTTGAAGACGCAGAATTCCAGGCTGCTAAATTTGAAAATATGGTTGTCGGTTTCGTAAAAGAAAAAAAGAAACATCCGAATGCAGATAAGCTTTCACTTTGTGTTGTTACCGATGAGACTACAGATTATAATGTTGTATGCGGAGCGCCGAACGTAGCACAGGGACAAAAAATTGCGTTTGCAAAAATTGGTGCTGTAATTCCGAACGGAAACTTTAAAATTGCCAAAACAAAAATACGCGGTGAAGTTTCTGAAGGTATGATTTGTTCCGGTAAAGAACTTTCAATAAATGATGACCATTCCGGTATAATGGTACTTGATGAAAATGCTGAAATAGGAAAACCGCTGGCATCATTCCTTGGTCTTGATGATGTTATTCTTGAAATTGGTATTACACCAAACAGACCAGATGCGCTTAGCCATATTGGTGTGGCAAGAGATGTTGCTGCAATCTTTAATCGCGAATTAAAATATCCGCAGATAAAAATTCAGGAAGCAGACGATAAAGCTGAAGAGTTTGCTTCAATAGAAATTTTAAACAGCGATGGTTGTCCCCGTTATTCGGCAAGAGTTGTAAAAGATGTTACTATAAAAGAATCTCCTGATTGGCTGAAAAATAAATTAACAAGCATCGGACTTCGCCCGATTAATAACATTGTTGACGTAACAAATTTTGTTCTTCACGAAATTGGTCAGCCGCTTCACGCATTCGACCTTGATGAATTAAGCGGGAAAAAGATAATAGTACAAAATGCAGCCGAAGGTGAAAAATTTATTACTCTGGATTCCAAAGAAAGAAAATTAAAAGTTACCGATTTGATGATTTGTGATGCTGAAAAACCTGTGGCAGTAGCCGGTGTAATGGGTGGCGAAAATTCCGAGGTTTCGGATAAAACAAAAAATATATTAATTGAAAGCGCATATTTTAATCCTTCATCAGTAAGAAAAACTTCCCGCTCACTTCAGTTATCAACTGATGCAAGTTACAGATTTGAGCGCGGTACTGATCCGGGTAATACAGTTTGGGCAGCTAACAGGGCAGCACAATTAATGGCTGAATTAGGTGAAGGAAAAATTTTAAAAGGAGTAATTGATAACTATCCTTCAAAAATCGAGACGAAAGAAGTCGCAATAAGGTATGCAAGGATTGAAAGGATTTTAGGATATACTATTCCTGCAAATCAGGTTAAAGAAATTTTGTTGAAGTTAGGTTTGCAACTGTTAAATGAGGATGAAAATAGTTTAACATTAAGTGTTCCTACTTTCCGTCCCGATCTTGAGAGAGAAATTGATTTGATAGAAGAAGTTGCAAGAATTTATGGTTACGATAAAATTCCTGTTGTGGAAAGAATTCCTATTACACTTGAAGAAAAATTTGATCATTCGGATTATAAAGATTTAATAAGAAATTCTGCTATTGCGTTAGGCTTAAATGAAATAATAAGCATTTCACTTATATCAAAAGAAGAGGCAGAACTTTGTGAGATTCCGGTGGAAGTATTAAATCCTCAAAGTACAGATATGGCCATGCTCAGAACTTCTCTGTTACAAGGAGCATTACAAACTGTTGCCAAGAACCTGAATGCCGGTGAAAAGAATTTGAAGTTGTTTGAAATTGGAAATATCTTTTATAAAAATCATAATAACGAAATAAAAAGCTTTGATGATTTTACCGAGAAAGAAAAGATATCAATTGTTCTTACTGGTAAAGCAAATGAAATTTACTGGCAGGAGAAAGAGAGACCGGTTGATTTCTTCGACCTTAAAGCTTTTGTAAATAACCTGTTAAGTAAAATTTATCTTGACAATCAACTTAAGGATACCTATAATCACGATGGAAATTTAATTTTTGAGTACGTTTACTCTAAAAATTATAAGAATATTTTTGCTGGTTCAGGCGGATTAGTAAGAAAAGATATTCTTAAAAAATTTGAAATCAACCAGGATGTTTTCTACTTCGAGTTCGATATTAAATCCCTGAATGCAATTCCTGTGTTGAAAAAAGAGTTTAAAGAGCTGCTCAAATTTCCAAAAGTATTAAGGGATTGTGCATTTGTCGTAGACAAAGCAACTACCTGTGCAGATATTATAGAATCTATAACGAAAGGAAGCTCCAGGTTACTTAAAAAAGTGTTATTATTTGATGTTTTCGAAAGTGATAACCTTGGTAAGGACAAAAAAAGCACAGCTTTTTCATTAGAGTATTATGACGACAAGCGCACACTTAACGATGACGAAGTTGACAAAGACTTCGAAAATATGGTAAATTTTGTTGTAAAAAAATTAAATGCTGAATTCAGAGGGAATAATTGACTGAGATTTCTAAATTCGAAATTCTGTTTGATGAATTAGCTTTGCTTGAAAAGCAGGTAATGAATTTATCACAGAAGAATAAAGAACTCTCATTTGATAATTCCAAACTCATAATCAGAATCAGTGAGCTTGAAGATCAGCTTAAAAATTTAAAAAAAGAAAATGAGATTTTAATAAATAGCGGCACTCTAAATTTAAACTCAAAGGAGAGAGAAGAAATAAAACAAAAAATTACCGAATTGGTAGGAAAAATAGATAATCACTTACGCTCTTAATTATTTTGTTTGTATGATGGAAAAGATATAATGAACAACAAGAAGAAGCTAAAACTTACAATTTTTGATAAAGAATATTCTCTTTTAGTAGAAGATGAAGATATTGCAACTGAATTGGCTGCATACGTAAATAGGGTGATGAATGAAACAAAGGAAGAACTTCCGGATCAATCAATTCAAACAATTGCTATTATCGCCTCGTTGAATATCGCATATGATTTATTTATTGAAAAAAATAAAAGCAGGGACTTTACTAATCAGGCTTTGGATAGAATAAAGAAAATTAAGCTTCTTCTTAACGAATCTACAATCTCGATCCCATCATAAAATTTTTGCCGCGCTGTCAGTAAATTATATGAAGAACTAACATCATTCATTAGGGTTATTGACTTACGGCGTGTATTGCAGGCCTCAATCCCGTTCGCGGGATTTCCGTTAATTCGGGACAGTGGAAGCAAAAAGCGTTCGAGCAATTTCCCGCACTAAATTTAGCGGGTTCTTCCTGCAAATTTAGTCTGGCAGTGCGGCTTATATATAAATTACTGTTATATTGGAGGAAATATGGACCTGAATATTGATTTGATAATTATTATTCCCGTATTTGCTTTTATTGTCATTGTTGTATTTTATATAGGCTGGATTTTTAATTCTAAGGTTGGTAAAAGAAGTATTGTTTCTGCTGAAGAAAGAGCTAAACAAATTATTGCTGATTCAGAAAAAGAAGCTAATAACATCAAAAGAGAAAAATTATTAGAAGTTAAAGACGAATGGCTTAAGAAAAAACAAGAATTTGATAATGAAGTAAATAACAAACGTCAGAAAATTCAAAACATTGAAAAACAATTATCTGCACGGGAAGATAATGTTGAGAAAAAACAAGAACTTGTTCTAAAAAAAGAAAAAGAAACTAAACAGCTAGAAAAAGATTTATCAGTTCAAAAAGTTCAAATCGATTCTAAAATCAGTGAACTTGATAAATTGATTCTGGAAGAAAACCAAAGACTTGAAAAAGCTGCCGGTTTAACTGCTGATGAAGCCAAAAAAATGCTGATGGAAAATATGATTCAGCAGGCACGGACAGATTCAGTTCAGCATATTAAGGAGATCCGTGAGCAGGCTAAGCAGGATTCTAAGAAAGAAGCCCAGAGAATAATTGTTCAGGCAATTCAGCGTACTGCCGTAGATCATTCTGTAGAAACCACCGTTTCAGTTGTACAGGTACAAAATGAAGAAATGAAAGGTAGAATCATCGGAAGGGAAGGCAGAAATATACGCGCATTTGAAGCTGCAACCGGTGTTGATGTTATTGTTGACGACACACCTGAAGCTGTAATCCTTTCTGCATTTGACCAGTTCAGACGTGAAGTTGCAAGAGTTTCTCTTGAAAGGTTGATTGCCGATGGAAGAATTCATCCTGCAAGAATTGAAGAGATAATTGAAAAAACCCGCGAAGAATTATCGGAAGAAATAATTAAAGACGGCGAAAATACTTTCATTCAACTTGGTTTGCATGGCGCCCACCAGGAAATCATAAAACATGTTGGCAGAATGAAATACCGTTCAAGCTATGGCCAGAATCTTCTTCAGCATAGCATTGAAGTAGCTTATCTTACCGGAGTTTTAGCAGCAGAACTTGGATTTGATCCTTCACTTGCTAAACGTGCAGGACTATTACACGATATTGGAAAAACAATTGATAAAAGTGTTGAAGGTCCGCATGCTTTGCTCGGTTATGAACTGACTAAAAAGTACAAAGAACATTCGATTGTTGTAAATGCAGTAGGCAGCCACCATGAAGATATTGAAATGGAACATCCGATTGCAGCTCTTGTTCAAGCTGCCGATGCAATCAGCGGCGCTCGTCCCGGTGCAAGAAGAGAACCGGTTGAAAGTTATGTTAAACGTCTTGAGAATCTTGAGAATCTTGCCAAATCATTTGAAGGTGTTGCAAAAACATATGCAATCCAGGCAGGTAGAGAAATAAGAGTAATTGTTGAACAGGAAAGAATTGATGATGGTGATGCTGATAAATTAGCTATGGATATTGCCCAGAAAATTCAGCAGGATTTGGAATACCCGGGACAAATTAAAGTTACAGTTATCCGTGAAGTAAGAAAGATAGCCTACGCAAGGTAAAATTTTGAGAGAGGATTTTATAATCCTCTTTATACTTTCTGGATAGTTTATTTATTATATTGCCATTCAATAATGAATGGCTTTTTTATTATGGCAAAAAATAAATTGAGAATTGCAGTTACAGGCGGAATAGGTTCCGGTAAATCCGAATTTTGCAGATTGCTTGAAGCCAATGGTTACAAGGTTTTATATGCTGACGCTATATCCAAAGAAGTTCTCAACGTAAATGCAAAAGTTAGAAATAAAATTATTCAGGCTTTCGGAAAAGAAACTTTCATTGATAACAAACCAAACATCGAATACCTTTCTGCAAACATCTTTAACAATCCCGATTCAGTATTAAAAATTAATTCAATTATTCATCCTGTGGTTATTAAAATTCAAAATGAAAGGATGAATGAGATATTAAAGAAAGATGATGTTGTTTTTCTTGAAGCGGCACTTATTTTTGAAGCGGAGATTGAAGATGATTTTGATTATATAATTCTCATCAACTCTACAGATGATAACAAGATTAAAAGAGTTCTTGCCAAGGGAAAGTTAACTGCAGATGAAATAAAAAAGAGAATTGCGAACCAGATTCCTGATGAAGAAAAAAAAGAGGCGGTTGACTTTGTATTTGAGAATAATGGCTCATTAGATGAATTAAAGCAAAAGGTTTCAATATTTTTAATTATACTAAAATCACTATTGGAGAAAAATTGAAGGTAATAGCATACCAGGGGGAAACCGGGGCATACAGTGAATTAGCAGCTAAAAAATTTTTTGGAGAGAAGATAAAGCTTTCTCCATCCTTAACTTTTGAAAGTGTTTTTAATAAAGTTGAAAATGATGAGGCGCAATACGGAGTAGTTCCGGTTGAAAATAGTTTATATGGAAGCGTGTTTGAAACTCTGGACTTGTTGAAAAAATATTCTTTTGGGATTATCGGCGAGTTAAACCTTCAGATTAACCATTACCTGATGAGCACAAAGAAATACAGGTTAAGCCAGATAAAAAAAATATATTCTCATCCGCAGGCGTTAGGGCAATGCTCTGAGTTTATTAAATCTATTAAGAACGTAAATGTTAATCCGGTATACGATACTGCCGGTGCAGCAAAAATAATATCGGAAAAGAATGAAGAATTTGCTGCAGCTGTTGCAAGCAAAAATGCTGCAAAAGAATACAGCCTTCAGATAATTAAAGGTCATATCCAGAATAACGAGGAAAATTTTACCCGATTTCTTATTATCTCAAAAAATGATAGGCGAATCGGTAAGGACGATACAAATTATAAAACATCAGTCTGCTTTGAACTTAAGAGTATTCCGGGTGCATTGTTCAAGGCATTAAGCGTATTTGCCCTTAGGGATATTAATTTAACAAAGATAGAATCGCGTCCAATTCCGCATAAAACTTTTGAATACCTGTTCTATGTTGATTTGATAGGAAATGTAAAGGATAACAAAATTAAACTTGCATTAAATCATCTGGAAGAAATATCAAAGGTCGTAAAAGTTCTTGGTTCATATCCCATAGGAAAAACTTATAAGGATTAATTAGAACTTTCCTGTAAGAGTCTTTTTAGATAACTCGACAACTTCCATTGGAATGGTGCTTAGTATTATTAAATAATTTTCACCCATTCAATTTTTCCGCTTTTTATTCTCAAGTTAAGCAACTTTTAATGGACATTTGCCTTCATTTATTTTCTCAAGCTAAGGCTGAAACTGCTAAACCAGAAGTTTATAAATCTACGGTACATTTCCTATTTTTCATTAACCGTTAAGCACAATCCGCTTACTTTTTAAATGAAAAATTAGTACTAAACATTCAGCTATTTATATTTGCTTAATTTGGGATGTTGGGGTATTTTTACTCCGTTAATTTTCGAGAAAATATTCGGAGAACCACAGTGTCTTATCTTAATTCCCTCATCGTTAAATTCGTAAAACTATTACCCAAACCTATCGTAAGAATTTTTGCATCAAAATATATTGCAGGTGAAAAACTAAGCGACGCAGTAAGAGTTGTAAAAGAACTAAACTCTAAAGGTATAGTTGCAACTATGGATGTTCTTGGAGAAGCTATTCAAAATAAAAATGAAGCTCTCGAAGCTAAGAGTGAATGTTTCGAAGTGCTCGATGCAATTAATGCGAATAAGCTTGATTCAAACCTTTCAATTAAACCTACGCAGCTTGGGATAGTAATTGACAAAGATTTTGGTTTCAAACAAATTGAAGAAATTATTGCAAAGGCTAAAAGCTTTAACAATTTTGTCAGGATCGATATGGAAGATTCATCTGTTACCAGTCTTACATTTGAATTACTCAGACACCTTCGTAAGAAATATGATAATGTTGGCGTCGTCGTTCAGGCGTATCTTAAACGTACTTATAATGATGTTGATGAACTGAACAAGGAGGGTACACATTACAGACTTTGCAAAGGTATTTATAATGAACCGGAAAATATTGCTTACAAAGACAGGCAGCAGATTCGTGATAACTATTTAAGCATTCTTAAAAAAATGTTTGAGGATGGTAATTATGTTGGCATTGCTACTCACGATGATTACCTTGTTAATAATGCATTAAAGATGATTAAGGAGATGAACATTCCTAAGGATAAATATGAATTCCAGATGCTCTATGGTGTTAAAGAAGGTCTGAGAGATAAGATTAATAAACTTGGTCATAAGGTAAGAATTTATGTCCCTTACGGCGAGCAATGGTATGCATATTCAATAAGAAGGTTACAGGAGAATCCAAATATGGCCTGGTATATAACCAAGAGTTTATTCTCATTTAAGTGATTCGAAAATTATTTTAGAGCAATAGAGACAAGATTTCTGTTTGATAAACCGGTATTAGAAAATATTTTTATTTCATACCGGTTTTCTTTTTTTCCCCATTGCATCTGCTGCAATCATAGCGTCTAAAACTTTTTCAGGAGTAATAATTCCCGCTTCGTGATGAATTGAATCCGTTGGTGCGCAGGCTTTTACTGCAACTTCCATAAGCTTTTTCCTGTCTATTCTTTTAATTCCAATGTCGGTTAATCTGGTTGGCAATCCAATGTCTTCACAGAACGAATATACCGTTTCTAATTCGGAAGGATGAGCATCTGTTAAATAAAGTCCGGTTAAAGTACCGAATGCAACTTTCTCACCATGATAAAATGAGTGTGTTTCTTTTAGAGCAGTTAAACCATTATGAATCGAATGTGCAGCAGCCAGACCTGAACTCTCAAATCCAATTCCGCTTAGTAATGTATTGGCTTCAACAATATGATGTAAAGCAGGAGTTACAATTTTATTCTCACAAGCTAATTTTGCTGCAGAACCATATTTTAATAAAGTATCATAGCATAGCTTTGCAAGATTTAATCCTGTTAAAGTGCTCAGGCCGCCGCATTCATTTCTAGATTGAGTCCTTTCACACGATCTTGCTTCAAACCAGGTTGCAAGAGCGTCACCCATTCCGGCAACAAGAAATCGTACAGGTGCATTAGTCATAATATTCATATCAACAAGAACAACCTGTGGATTCATCTTCTGGTAATATACTGATTCGAACACTCCTTTTTCAGTGTAGATAACTGCACAACCACTGCAGGGGGCATCCGTTGATGCAATAGTAGGGACAATGATTACAGGTATACTTGCTCTGTCTGATACGATTTTTGCAGTATCAATTGTTTTTCCTCCACCCATCCCAACAAGTATGTTTATTCCTTTGCGGGTAACTATATCTGATAAACGCTTCAATTCTTTTTCGCAGCATTCGCCGTTAAACTCTTCCACTAATATTGATGACTTTGAATTTTGCAGATTATACTTCGGCAATATTTTATTTTTTGAAGTTGGTGATGCTATTATCATTCCTTTGGTGCCGAGGAGATTAATCAATCCCGGCAACTCATCCATAGCGTTTTCTGCCTGGATATATTTACCGGGGAAAACAGCTTTAAATATTTTGGGATGATTTGAAATGTTAAAATCCGGAATTTTATTTACTGCATTTGATTGCGGATGATTGTTACTTCTTTTCATTGTCTGTATGTTTTATCTCTTAATAATTATTATTCTATCCCTAATTAAACAATTAAAGGATTTATTATTTTTGCTTTCAAAGCTAAACAAATTAAAGATAGATTTCTATAAACAAAAAATATTAAGCAGATGGCGCGTCACAGTTTCTTACAGATTGCTACTCAAATAATTTTCTCGTAGTATATAATATATTCGAACAAAAACGGAAGATTTAACAAAATGAATTACCTTAGTATTACCGGAGTGATAATTTTTCTTTTTACTTTTTTTTATTCGACATTATTTTCCCAGTCAGGTATTCCTGGTACCTGGGAACTTGTATATGTTGCTCCAATTTATATGGAAGATACTGACCCGCGCGGTATTGCAAATATCAGGCTTCATTTCACTAAAGAGGGTAAACTGTTCAGCATATGGCCTGACGAAATTCTTTCTGACAGCACAGAATCAGTTGATTACAAATTTCAGCAAAATCAGTTGCTTATAATAACGGGTAATAGTGATACAATATTTATTAAAACAGAATTTCCTGATACCAATACTTTAGTATTTACTTTCGAACAATCAGCGACAAGAATTTATCATCGGCTATCTGAACCTGAAGCAGGAATGAAACCAATTGAACCTAAAAGTCTTCAGTTAGTTCGAACTAAAGAATCCGGCAATAAAATTAATGAGAGTATTGAATATGATAATGCTGATTATTCGTCTTTCAGCTTAAAAGAAAGAATTACAGGAAGCTGGGAAGTAGTTGTATACAAAAATGTACCACGGGGTGAGATGCCTCCTTATGGATTTCTAAATGATATCTGGACAATAAATGAAAATGAGATAAGTATTTATCAGAGATCAACAGGCGACACAAGTTATATTAAATACAACATAATCTCTGAGAGAGAGATACTTATTACAACACCAGATGGGAATACTCTACCCGGGAATTTTTCATTCGATCAATGGGGACATTTGATATTGGAAAGCGGGGAAGGAATTGCGGTACTAAAACTAATTTCAAAAGATTCTGTTGATGTGAAATCCATTCCGCTTAAAGTAGTATTGTTAAAACTGGTGGGAGAACGGTAAACTCAAGATTGCGATAAACAATTTTTAAGGATTTTATTATGGCGACATTTTGATTTTATTTTTTTTATCTTACCAATGAATTTTAGCCAGATATTATATATATAATTATCAATATCCAATAAACGAGAGGTCAAAATGAAAAAATTGCTATGTGTATTTTCTTTATTAGTGTTATTTGCAGCTTGTAATAAAGAAAATAAACCTGTTGATGAAGGTAAATCAACAAACGAAACAGCACAGTCTAATACAATTACAGCTAAGAGATACGAAGTAAAATCCGGTATTATTACATATGAAATTGAGAATAATATGATGCAAGGTAAGATGACACAGATATTATATTTTGATGATTACGGAGCTAAGGAAAGCAGGGAAACAATTACTGAAATGAAAATGATGGGGCAATCAATTAAATCCCACAAAATTAATTTTAACAAGGATGGGTATATGTATGACCTGGACTTAGAAAAAAAGACTGGTGGAAAAATGAAAGGATTGCTTCCACAAGGTATGGAGGTAGATATTAACAAATTGTCTGAAGAGATGAAAAAAGAATATAACATGAAAAAAATAGGCACTGAGAATATTCTGGGGAAAGAATGTGATGTAAATTCAATGGATTATGCAAAGATGAATATGAAAGGAACTGTTTCTTTATGGCAGGGTTTAACTTTGAAATCAGATATTGACATGGGCAAAATAAAAGTGAAAACTGTTGCTACAAAATTTGAAGAAAATGTTTCAGTCCCAGCATCCAAATTTGAAGTACCATCCGATTTTACAATCGAGGATATGGATGCTAAAATGCAGGAGTTTCAGAAAGGGGAGAAATAAAGAGTAGCTTTATAAATTAATCTTCTTCATTTCTATCACCCCTTTAATAAAAGGGGTGAATTATTTTAAAATGTTGTACTTCTTTATTAAATCTTCAGTTTGGAAATAAGTCTTTTCTTTTAGGAATCTTCAATTATATGAACTATGTATGTTTTTTTCTTCTCAACTGCAAGTTTAATTTCAGATGAATAAAAATCAATTATGAATTGATCTATGGAATATTGTCTTCTGAATTTAATATTCAGTGTTTTTTATTCCTTAAGAAAAGCCATACAAGTTTTTCAGCATAAGTCTGATCCTTTCGAAGGCGACGACGTTTTTCTTTTTCAGTAGATCTGTTAAAATGTTTTGTCATAATCAATCCTCCTACCTCACCCTTTAATTCCCTCTCCTTAAAAAGGAGAGGGACAATTTCAACCTCTCTCCTTTATAAGGAGAGAGGGCAGGAGTGAGATAAACTATATCTTCAATTTATCAATCAACCTTTAATTTCACACACTAAAAATCCTAATTCCGGATTCTAACTTTCAATATCATCACTTAGTTGGTTCAATTACAAAACTGTATTCATAATTTTTAGGGAAGAGGGTGTACTTTTCATGTGTTCTTGCACCCCAGGAATCATCTCCACCAACACCCATCTGTTTGTAATCAATATTTAATTCAACTAAATCTCGGGGTTCAATCTCGTACGTATGCTTTACACCTCTTGATTCAATTGTCAGATCCTCATTTGTATAATTCCTTGCTGAAAAACTTAATGGTACAACTTCATTTACCTGTGAGACTTTTATTCCATTCCCTTTATTATCTGACAACATTAACCATCTTGTATCTGTCCGGTAACCATACTCCTGAGGTGCAACATAAGGACAAACCTGCTCATCAACTTTTAACTTGTGAATACCAACAAAGGCGGAGGTATATCTGTCCCAGTAATTTTCATGCGGTCCTCTTCCATACCACTTCAAATTATTATATTCTTTTGGAATAGTAAAAGACATTCCAACCCGAGGCAATTCAGGTAAATCTTTTTCCTGAATATCCAGCCTGTATGCAACAATTATCTTAGCGGTTTCAGTTACTGTATAATTTAATTCCAAATCACCAATTCCATCAGGAAGCGAATGAACAGATTTAATAATAATTTTGTCCGTATCTTGTTTCTCAATTTTTATGGATTTCAGGATTTTATTTTTACCGGCATTTTTCCAGATTGCACATCGTTCCTGCAAACCGTTGCCGAAATCATTATCGGTTGTTGCTCGCCAGAAATCAGGTACCGGGTTTGTGAAAAATAATTTCTTTCCTTTAACCATATAGTTGGAAATGTCACCGTTCTGTTTGCTGAATTCAATTGACCAGTCTCTCCCATTAATAGTAATTTTATTTTCGTCTTCGGTTAAGTTTAATTTACTTATGCTTTTTACACTGCCGTTGGAAACGTTGAATTTAGAAATTTGTAATTGTTCCGATGCTATAGTGAAGCCTTTTTCAATCAAAGGAAGTTTATTTTTTACTTTCACGTACAAGTTAAGAAAGACTTCTTTTCCTACTGTGGAATTCTTATTAATGTCAACTGTGAACTGCTTGCTTGCTCCCGGCTCAATTCCCTTCAAATTAAATTTGCCGTTTTTAATTGAAATACCATCAGCTAATATTTCCCAGTAAAGTTCGTAATTATCAAGATTAATAAAACAGTATTTGTTTTGCACCTCAAAAATTCCTTTGCCAGGATCTACCGGTAACAGCTTAATAAACTGGTAAACCTTCTTTACTTCCCAGTAAGCCGGATGCGGAGTTCTATCCGGTGCTACGATTCCATTGCAGCAAAAGTTTCTATCGCTTGGTACATCTTTAGGTCCAAAGTCTCCACCGAATGCCCAGAACTTTTTCCCTTTATCATTATACTTGGCAATACCCTGATCAACCCAATCCCAAATAAATCCGCCTTGCAGGTTAGGATAGGATTCAATAGCATCCCAGTAATCCTGGAAATTTCCGGTACTGTTACCCATTGAATGAGAATATTCGCAGAGAATCAAAGGTCGTGGCAAATTCTTTTTTGCATATTCAACTATTCCTGTTATGCCATCATACATCGGGCAATAAATATCAGTGTCCCAATCCAATAAAGCTCTTTCATAATGAATAGGACGGGAAGCGTCTCTCTGCTTAATCCATTTATAACTTTCATAAAAATTAATTCCGTTGCCCGCTTCATTTCCCATAGACCAGATAATTATTGATGGATGATTCTTATCCCGTTCTACCATTCTTTTAATTCTGTCTAAGTGAGCATCAAACCAAAAAGAATCTTTAGCAAGACTTTTTTCACCGTAACCCATACCATGAGATTCAACATTTGCTTCATCTATTAAATATATACCGTATTGATCGCATAGTTCATACCATCTTGGATCATTTGGATAATGAGCAGTCCTGACAGCATTAATATTTGCCTGCTTCATTAATTTAATATCATTTATCATCGATGCTTCAGAAATATAGTGACCGGTAAATTCATCATGTTCATGCCTGTTAACGCCTTTAAGTAATATTGCCTTTCCGTTTACAAGCAGTTGCATATTTTTTATTTCAACTTTTCTGAACCCGGTTTTACAAGTTCTTATATCAATTGCTTTTCCTTTTTCATCCTTCAGGATAATAATTGAGGTATAAAGATTTGGTGTTTCAGCTGTCCATTTTAATGGATTTAAAACATTAGCATCAAGATAAAGTTTTCTTGTTTCATTTCCGTTTATATTAAAATTTTGTTTTACCTGGTTAATCAATTTGCCGCCGTTATCATATAAATTGAATTCAACAGAATATTTTCCCTGAGTATTATTATGATTAAAGATATCAGTTTCTATATGTGCAACACCATCTTTATATTGATCATCAAGATCAACGTTAATCCAGAAATCTTTAATTCTTGTTTTTGATGTAGAATAAATATAAACATCGCGTTCAATTCCGGAGATTCTCCAGAAATCCTGACACTCTAAGTAAGAACCGTCGGAAAATCTATAAACTTCAACTGCTAATGTATTGCTGCCATCTTTAAGGTAACCAGTTATATTAAACTCAGCCGGTAATTTTGAACCTTTGCTGAATCCGACTTTTTTCCCATTTATCCAAACATAGAAAGCTGATTTAACATCTGCGAAGTGAAGAAATATTTCGCGTCCTTTCCAGTTATTCGGAATGGTAAAGTCTCTCCTGTACGAACCAACAGGATTATGATCCTTAGGCACAAATGGCGGAGTTGGATTTTTTGAAAACTCGTAAGGAATATTAACATAGATCGGGTAATCGTAACCCTGAAGCTCCCAGTTTGATGGTACCGTAATTGACTTCCAGTTTTTAATATCAAATTCAGGTTTATAAAAATCTTTAGGTCTGTCTTCCGGTTTATAACACCAGTTAAATTTCCATTTACCGTTTAAAGAAAAATAATATTTGGATTCATGTCTTTGTTTGTTTATTGCCTCTTCAATTGTAGAAAAGGGAATTGAGGTAGAATATGAATCTTCTTTATTTACCTGAAGAAGCTTGGGATTCTCCCAGTCATTCTGAATATCACTTTGTGAATATAAAATTGTAATAAAAGGCAGAATAAAAACTGCTGCAAGAAATATTTTTCTAACCTTAGTCATTTTGTTACCACTTTGTTATTTTAATTATTCAAAGATACCAGTTTGCAAATTATTTGCAACGATTCAATTGTAATGATAATCATTAGCCTGGTGGATTATTTTTGAAACGTCAAGCAGTAGCTTCACGAAATTAATGTTTTGTCAAATAATTTAGATATATAAAATTTTATCTCGTCCAAGCTCCGCTTCGACTTACAAGTAATTATTTGCAACTAACTATTTTTTATTTATGTTTATCCAATAAAATGAAGGGTAACCATATGAAAAGATTATCAGCATTACTAATTCTTTCGCTAATATTTACATCGTGTTCATTATTTAAGAACGAAACTTATGCCCCGCTTGAAGTTGTTCCTTATGTTGATATAAATAAGTATTTAGGCAAGTGGTATGAAATTGCTTCTTTGCCTGTCAGTCAGCAGGAGGGATGTAATTGCACTACAGCAGAATACAGTTTAATAGATAGCTCCACTATTCTTGTTAGAAATAGTTGCAGGAAGGATAGTATTACGGGTGAGATTGATGACGTTGAAGGAAAAGCATTTGTTGTTCCGGGTTCAAATAATGCTAAGTTAAGAGTACAATTCTTCTGGCCTTTCAGAGGTGATTACTGGATTTTACATCTGGATAAAGATTATAAGTATGCTCTGGTTGGTGTACCAAGCAGGAAATATTTCTGGATATTATCCAGAACTCCTAATATGGATGAAAAGCTGCGTAATGAATTACTTGATATAGCAAAGTCCAAAGGATATGATATTTTAAAAGCACAAATAACAAAACATTGCAATTAAAGCCTATCCCTAATCCGCCGAAGGCGGACCTGCCTTGCCGCAGGCAGGTGAGAATCTATAAAAATTTCTATAGATTCCCGTTTACACGGGAATGACATTCTGAATTTTTCAGAAGTCTCAATTACTCATTTTTAATGCAAGTAAATCTCCCCCTTGGGGGGATCCGCCAGAGGCGGAAAAGAGGGGGCTTTTATATTCCAAACCAATAAGTCAGTTTCAGCATAAAAATATTATCTGGTTTAACATTTACAAGATTATCCATTGAATGACCAAAACGGAAATCTCCGTTGGAATCAATATCTTCACGGCTTTGCGTCCATACAAGGAACAGGGCAGAGCCGGGCATATATTCCCATCTTAAAACTGCATTGCCGCGCAGAGAAACATAATTAAAATCAGGATTACCAATTGTATAAGCAGAAGCAGAACCATTGCCGTCAGCATCAAGAGTGTAAGATATATCTCCGTTATCAGAAAGATTTTTTTCTATTGTTGATCCGCTTTCACCGTAATTAATAAAATCAAAAGTTTTGGCTTTTCTTAAAGCTTTAAACTCGCTGTACTTTCCTGATGCAACTAGCGGTTGTATATAAGCCTGGATACTTAAGGTTGGACTTAAAATCCAGTCAACACGAATATCTGCCGAAACAATTGTTTGATCTAAGTGTGCAAAAACGTATCGCTTGTTATAAGTTTCTGTAGCAGTTGGATCTGTAAATGCTCCAATCCATTGGGCTTCTGATTTATCTTTTTCAATGTAAGGACCTACGGATAGAGTCAATGTCGGAGAAACTTTAAACTCAAGTGTAGTAGTAATTGATTTTGAATCTACACCATTGGCAGTTCCTATATTTCCATCAACAGTTAGAACCCACCAATGCCTGTTATCTGTAAAAAGATAAAGATCATAATTACTACCTGCCGGGTTAAGTGTTAATGGTCCGCCTCGTGTTCTTCTTGAATTATAAGTTGATGGATTGTATATGTAAGTAAAATTACCACCGTAAAGATTGCTGAAAAAGATATTACTTTGCAGGAAATATCCCTGCGCAATATTATTTCCTCCAAAATCATAACTTGAATAAACCGCTCCGCTTATTCCCATATTCTGGTAATAATCGGTTGGAGTATTCCATCTGTACCCGGCATAAAAATGTGTGTTAATGTAATCGCTGAAAGTAAAATAACCCAAATCGTTCAATTCAAATTTGGGACTAATAAATCCAACTGCCGAATTGAGTATAAAACTGCCCCGGTTTTTGTTTAACATTAATCTTCCTGAATAACCGGTAAGTGATGTTGCCGAGCTATCTACTTTAATATAACTAACATCAGGCCGTTGAAAATAATGCCCGGCGCTTTTTTGTAATGCAATCATTCTATCTTTATTTCCGGTTACATTAGATAACGCAGCCCAGCCGGTTAATACATAAGTTCTGTCTTTATCCAGAAAAGAAAAACCATCTGCGGCAACAACCAGAGCATCTTTATTAATTGTATTACGAAGATTTTCGTCGTTAAAGAAACGGTTTGTAAATGTGGAAAGAATACCTATTCCTTGCTGCCCTGCATCAAAATCATGCTGCGCACGGAAAACACCGTAATAAGTTAATGGTTCAATTTCTATGTTTGACCGCTGACCATCCAGTTCTATTTCTGCAGATTCTCTTTTGGTTAAAGCATGGATCATCCCAATCTTCCAGTCACTTATCTGCCCTGTAATTTTTCCAGCACCAAGAATATGTGTGCCATTGGGAATATCTGCATAAGTATAATCGGGCAAATTTCCTTCCGGCGTTCTTCCAATTCTTCTGCTGTAAAAAATATTTGGAGTAGTCCAGTTAAAATTAAAATTGTTATTTGTTCCACCTCTTCCAAAACGGAAAATTGTAACTCCTTCTGTAAAGAACGGCCGCTTTTCCTGGAATGATGTTTCTACATCTGTAAGATTAACAACTGCCGGGTCAACCTCTACTTGCCCAAAGTCGGGATTTATAGTTCCGTTAAGAATAAGACTGCTGCCAAGGCCAGCTTTTATATCAAGTCCTGCTCCCGGTAAATATTTATGTCCCGGGTTAAAAGGATTATTCGGATCGTTGCCAATGTATTCACCTTTGCCTGTTAAATATGGCAGTAATTCAAGTCGTGCGGAAGGTTTAATTCCTTCAATTCCAACAAGGTCAGGAAAGCGGGATACAAATCCATTCTCGTTACGCGGAGTGTAAGCAATCATATCTGTTTCTGCATTGCGGCTTATAAAGCGTTCAACATCAATACCCCAAACCTGTTTTTCATTATCTTTAAAACGTAACTGGCTGAAAGGAATTTTCATTTCAACACACCAGCCTTCATCATTAATATTTGCAACGCCCTGCCAAACAGCGTCCCAGGTTAAATCATTTGGCTGCTTAACGTCATTCTCTATTAAACCATCGGCTAAAGTTCCTGCTGCAGAAACATAAAAGAAGTAACCGTTCCTGTCATCATTATAAGGATCAAGATAAAGAACGCATCCGTCAGACGGATCACCCCAGATAAAATCTCTACGCACAAGCCTTGCCATAATTGAATCCGGTTTTTTATCGTAATACCTTGCAGCAAAATAAAGAGCTTCATCATCGTATGCTACCCACACTTCATTTGCCTGAGTCGGTTTTACACCCTGAATTGGTTCCTGTTGAATTAGACCTTTGAATCCCGGTCGGTTCCAGGTTTGTTCATCTAAAATTCCATCAACGGAGATGTTCTCGTCGATCCTTAGAGCAGTTATTTTAAGAGATGCTGTGTTGTCAACTGCAGGCAAGAGGATTCTGATAAATAAAAGTAAAGTGAAAATTGTTATTAAGTGCTTCATCGCTTTCCCGGTTTTTGAAGATATGACGTGTACTGTTTCATTCCGTTTAGCCGTTTATTTCTTATATCAACCTTTTATCTGCTACTACCAGATTTGGTAGGTTTGTGTGTGAAATAGAAAAGCAAAGCCAAAGTACGGGTGAGATTTCAAGATAAAGTTTTTTATCATCATAAAAGTTCTATTCCTGTTTATTTAAAAGAACGATTGAATAGTTCGATTATTATGATATATTTAACTAAAAAAAAATTCTGTTTATGATAAATTCAGTTGGACATTTAAGAGACTCAGCCGATTTACTTTTTGAGCAGGGGAAATATGATTCTGCCTTTACGATTTATGATGAGGTTTATAAAAACATCTGGCAGGAAATTGGCAAAGTACAAGCCGGGTTATCTGAATTTGCACTTAAGTACTTAAATAATAATTTTTCTGAAGTATTGGAGTTCAAAAGAAAATATACAATGCATTCCACAAATGCCTGGTTCAAAAAGAATTATGGATCGGATCTGGATGATGTTCTAAATGAATTTATCTTTTCCTTAAACGGAAGACTGCAATGCTTGTGTTTCTCTCAGGTTTTATTAACCAATGCCATTTACAATACTATTATTGCCGAGTTTCTTCTGCTTTATACTTTAATTCTAAGTAGCGGAACAAAAGACTGGATTAATAATGTACTTAAACTTTATTCACCCGTTTATGAAGAACAGAAATTCCGGAAGTTTAAAGTGAATGTTACAGATAATTATGTGAAAGCAAGACTTATAGAAGATGCACGGAAGATTAAATCAACTGACTGGTATGCGCTTAATATTAATCTGCTTGAATACTTAGCCAAAACTGAACACACTCACAGCGACTTTTACAGATCTATTAGTAATATTATAGGCCCCTACTCATCAAGATCAAAAAAGAAATACAGCAAATCAAGGTCTGATACCGGCAGTGATAAAAAAGATGGTTATAAACGATACGAGAGATATGAGCGCTATGAAAAGTATGAAAGTTATGAGAGGTTTGAAAAAAATTCATCCCACAGAGAGTATGCGTTTGATTTTAACAATTCAACTGATTATGAAAAATCTCTTTATTTTGGAAATATGTTTGGATTAAAAGGGCAGGTAACGAGGGCATTTATCCGTAAAAAATATATTGAATTGATTTCCCAGTACCATCCTGATAAAGTGGCGGAACTTGGACCTGAATTAATTGAATTAGCAGAGAAAAAGACAAAGGAAATAAATCTCGCGTTCGAGTGGTTCAGAAATAAATATGATTTCTGATAATCCCACCGGAATATTACAACTCGGTTATCAAATTGAATAATTAGTTTCTAGAGACTTATGAAAAATTATCCGTAAGATATCTGTCATTCCCACGAAAGCCTGCCTTGCCGCAGGCAGGTGGGAATCCATAAAAATTTCTATAGATTCCCGTTTACACGGGAATGACATTTGAAATATTTCAGAAGTTTCTTCTATTTATAATTAGTAAACTGGGTAGGGAAGTCAAGGTCAGCATCTTTAATCATTTTGATTATTTCCTGAAGATCATCTAACTTCTGACCGGTAACTCTAACCATCTCATCCATAATCTGCGATTGTACTTTTAATTTGGATTCTTTAATCATCTTTGTAAGAATTCTGCAATTATCTTTGGAGATTCCGCTTTGCAGGTCAACCTTTTGTTTCAACCTGCCGTTAGCAGCAGCTTCAGGCTCATTAAACTTCATTGCTTTAATTGAAAGACCACGGCGGATAAATTTTGTCTGAAGAATATCAACAGAAGCTTTTCTCGAATAGTCGTCCTTTGTGTTGATATTAAGCAGTTTATCTTTTTTGTTAAGTTCGATAGAGGTATCAGAATCTTTTAAATCATAACGCTGATGAATCTCCTTCAACGATTGATTTACCGCATTATCAACTTCCTGTAAATCAATTTCAGAAACAATATCGAATGAGTGGTTTGCCATGATTTTTACCTGAATTCTTAATAAAGAATAATTTGAACCGGGATGAGATTTTGTATTAAACTAATAAATGCAAAAG